>OMTC01000049.1 GCA_900313845.1 uncultured Prevotellaceae bacterium | reverse complement strand
AAAATGATAAAAAAGGTGGAATGAATCAAATGGGACAAGGTGGAATGGAAACGCTATCAGGTGGATGCGCCTCAATGCACAGGCTTGCTGTATCGTCCTGGTGACAAAGCCATCAAAGTGGTGAAAGAATGAGGGGGTTAAGGATGAAAAGCGGTCGTTTTCAACGATTTCTCAAAAAAGTTTTTGTGGCATAAAATTTATTTAATATATTTGTAGCAATTTTCTGAAATGGCATACTGATTGGCTGTTGTTCAAGAAGAAAGAGAGGAACAGGAGCCAAGTGTGTTTTGTGGTGAAATCACCCTGTATGATAGTTGATTTAGTAATGACTCAAAATATTTAACATGGAAAGCAAAATTCAAGAATTGACCAACAAGCTCCTGCAAGAGGGAGTGGAGAGGGGTAATGCCCAAGCCGAAGCCATCATTGCACAAGCCAATGAACAGGCAAAGCAAATCATCGAGGCTGCTCAGGCAAAGGGTGCTGAAATCGAGGCACAGGCTAAGAAAGATGCACAGGCTCTGAATGACCACACGAAGAGTGAACTGAAAATGTATAACGCTCAGGCTTTGAATGCCTTGAAGACTGAAATTGCCAATGTGGTGAATGCCAATGTGGTGAAGGATGCCGTGAAGGAAATCACTTGCGATAAGGATTTCATGAATAACTTCGTGCTGAAACTTGCTGAAAAGTGGGGTGCACAGGAAGACCTCGTGATTTCGACAGCAGATGCGGCAAGTCTGAAAGCGTTGTTTGCAAAGAAAGCAAAGGCATTGCTCGATAAAGGATTGAAGATTGAGCAGGTGAATGGTCAGAAAACGGCTTTCACTATCCAACCAGCAGACGGTTCCTACAAGGTGAACTTTGGCGATGCAGAATTTGAAGATTATTTCAAATCTTTCTTACGCCCTCAGTTGGTGGACATGCTTTTTTAAGGTGAAAAGTGTAAGGTTGAAGGTCAAAGGTCTTTGAAACCTGAAACTTTATTCTCCATTCTTCATTTTTAATTTCCTTAATGAGAGGAATATGGCAAATTACTATTGCTTGATGGCAGGAGTGCCAGACATAGCTATTGATGACGGTGGAAAGAGTCCTATCAGTTTTGCTGAATTCAGAGAGCAGTGCGAGGAAGTGCTGACGGAAAAGGACAGGAAACTCCTTTTCTATTTCTATCTGAAGCAGGACTGCTTGAATCTTGTGAAGCTACTGAAGAATCCAAACGCTGAAGTGTCGGATTGGGGTAACTACACGATGGAGCAATATCAGGACTTGATTACTTCGGCACGCACGATGAACTTCAATGTTCACCGTTATCCTTCGTTTATGTCAATCTATGCCCGCGAATTTGATTTCAACAAGGACAAGGAAGGCTGGTTTGCCGAGGACCAAATGCTGTTGGAATACTACAATTATGCCCAGCAGTGTCCTGACAAGATGATAAGCAAGTGGTATAAGATGAATTTCGACATCACCAACATCCTCACGGCGTTGATTGCAAGACGTTATGGATGGAATGTGTCGAAATTTATCGTTGGCAATAACGAGGTGACGGAAATGATTCTCACCAATAACACGAAGGATTTCAATCTGGTCAATGAATACGACTATGTGGTGGAACTGATGAAGATTGTGGATGTGGAGGACCCCGTTGAGAAGGAAAAGAGGATTGACGCCTTCAAATGGAACTGGCTCGATGAGCAAACCTTCATGGAACCATTCGACCAGGATGCAGTGTTTGCTTATCTGTGCAAGTTGGAAATGCTGAATCGTTGGGAAATCCTCGACCCAGTGAAGGGTAAGGAAACCTTCCGTGCTATCATTGAGAACCTGAGAAGCGAAGCACAAGTGCCTGCTGAATTTGTCAGGAAATAGAACGAATCATTAAAAATAATTACATATATCACATGACTAAAGGTACAGTAAGTGGCGTCATTGCGAACATGGTGACGCTGAAGGTCGATGGACCGGTGAAGCAGGGTGAAATCTGCTACATCGAGACAGGTGGCGACCGCTTGATGTCGGAGGTAATTAAAGTTGTAGGAGCTGACACCTACGTGCAGGTATTCGAATCTACACGTGGACTGAAGGTGGGCGCTACGGCTGAATTCACCGGCCACATGCTTGAAGTGCAACTTGCACCGGGTATGCTGTCAAAGAACTTTGATGGTCTGCAAAACGACCTCGACAAGATGGAAGGCGTTTTCTTGAAGCGTGGACAATATACCGACCCGCTCGATCGTGAACGCCTCTGGGATTTCGAACCACTTGTTCAGGTGGGCGACGAGGTGATTGCCTCTGATTGGTTGGGTAAGGTGGAAGAAAACCATCAGCCTCTTAAGATTATGGCTCCTTTCCAGATGGAAGGAACTGCCAAGGTGAAGAAGATTGTTCCTGCAGGACAATACAAAGTGGATGATGTGATTGCCGTTCTACAAGGTGCCAATGGTAAGGACATCGAAGTGACGATGGTTCAGCACTGGCCTGTGAAGTTTGCCATGACAAACTATAAGAGCAAGCCACGTCCATTCAAGTTGCTTGAAACGGGTGTACGTACCATCGATACATTCAATCCAATCGTGGAAGGTGGAACAGGATTCATCCCAGGACCATTCGGTACGGGTAAGACAGTGCTCCAGCATGCCATCTCGAAACAGGCAGAAGCCGACATCGTTATCATCGCTGCTTGTGGTGAGCGTGCTAACGAGGTGGTTGAAATCTTCACCGAGTTCCCTGAATTGGTGGACCCTCACACAGGACGCAAGCTGATGGAACGTACTATCATCATTGCTAACACTTCGAACATGCCAGTTGCCGCTCGTGAAGCATCTGTCTATACGGCAATGACCATGGCAGAGTATTATCGCTCTATGGGCCTCCGTGTCTTGCTCATGGCAGACTCCACTTCTCGTTGGGCTCAGGCATTGCGTGAAATGTCGAACCGTATGGAGGAGTTGCCTGGACCTGATGCTTTCCCAATGGACCTCTCTGCATTGATTTCCAACTTCTACGGACGTGCAGGATATGTTTTCCTGAACAATGGCGAGGTGGGTTCCATCACCTTTATCGGAACAGTGTCTCCTGCAGGTGGTAACCTGAAAGAGCCTGTAACAGAGAGTACGAAGAAGGTGGCTCGTTGCTTCTACGGATTGGAGCAGGAGCGTGCCGATAAGAAACGTTACCCAGCTGTGAACCCAATCGATTCCTACTCGAAGTATCTGGAATATCCTGAGTTTGCTGAATATATAAAAGGTGTCATCAACGAAGATTGGATTCCAAAGGTTCTTGCCTTGAAGACACGTATGCAGCGTGGTAAGGAAATTGCTGAGCAAATCAACATCCTCGGTGATGATGGTGTGCCAGTTGATTACCACATCACCTTCTGGAAGTCGGAAGTGATTGACTATGTGGTTCTGCAGCAAGATGCATTCGATGAAGTGGATGCCGTGACATCGCTGGAACGTCAGGAGGAGATTCTGAATCTGGTGACAGAAATCTGTAATCATGATTTCGACTTCGACAACTTCCTCGATGTTGTTGACTACTTCAAGAAGATGATCAACCTCTGCAAGCAGATGAACTACTCGATATTCAAGTCGGAACAGTATTACGACTACGTCAACAAAATCAAAGCAATGCTCAAATAAGTTTGTGGGTTGAACCGTTTTTAAGCTTGTGGCTTTTCGATGAGAATGTTTCTCGAATCGATAAATGCTTTAGAACTTAAAAACTTAAAAACTCAAAAACTAAAAAACTCAAAAAACAATGGCAACAGCATTTCAAAAAATATATACAAAGATTAGTCAGATTACCAAAGCCACTTGTAGCCTGAAAGCTACGGGCGTTGGTTATGACGAACTTGCTACTGTTGACGGCAAGCTTGCACAGGTTGTGAAGATTGTTGGCGACAATGTTACGCTTCAGGTTTTTGAAGGTACTGGTGGCATTCCTACTAATGCTGAGGTGGTTTTCCTCGGCAAGGCTCCTACGCTGAAGGTGAGTGAGCAATTGGCAGGACGTTTCTTCAATGCATACGGACATCCTATCGATGGCGGTCCTGAGATTGAAGGAAAGGAAGTGGAAATCGGTGGACCATCAGTAAACCCAGTGCGTCGTAAGCAACCAAGCGAACTGATTGCAACAGGTATTGCAGGTATCGACTTGAACAACACACTCGTGTCGGGACAGAAGATTCCATTCTTCGCCGACCCTGACCAACCATTCAACGAAGTGATGGCGCTCGTGGCAATGCGTGCCAAGGCTGACAAGATTATCTTGGGTGGTATGGGTATGACAAACGACGACTACTACTTCTTCCGCAACACATTCTCCAATGCCGGTGCAATGGACCGTATCGTGTCTTTCATGAATACCACGGAGGACCCTGCAGTAGAACGTCTGTTGGTTCCCGACATGGCACTGACTGCCGCTGAGTATTTTGCTGTGGAAAAGCATGAGAAGGTACTGGTTCTTCTGACCGACCTCACATCTTACGCAGACTCACTGTCCATCGTGTCGAACCGTATGGACCAGATTCCTTCGAAAGACTCTATGCCTGGTTCGCTTTATTCCGACTTGGCAAAGATTTACGAGAAGGCTGTGCAGTTCCCAGAAGAAGCAGGTGGTGGCTCTATCACAATCATTGCAGTGACAACCCTTTCGGGTGGCGACATCACTCATGCCGTACCAGATAACACGGGTTATATCACTGAAGGTCAGCTTTTCTTGCGTCGTGACTCTGATATCGGTAAGGTCATCGTTGACCCATTCCGTTCACTTTCACGTCTGAAACAGCTCGTTGCTGGTAAGAAGACACGTAAGGACCACTCTCAGGTGATGAATGCGGCAATCCGTTTGTATTCCGATGCTGCCAATGCAAAGACCAAGTTGGAGAACGGTTTCGACCTGACAGACTACGACAACCGCTGCCTTGACTTTGCTAAGGAATATGCAGACAAACTGCTTGCAATTGACGTGAATGTGGATACTGTTGAAATGCTCGATGTTACTTGGGGGCTCTTCCGCAAGTACTTCAAACTCGAGGAAGTCAACATCAAGAAGGAATTCACCGATATTTATTGGCAGTAATAGTAAGTTTGAGAGTTGGGATGTTTTTGTTTTCTATCATTTCTTGATATTCATTAGAACTTAAAAACTCAAAAACAAAAGTTTAATGAAGTTTCAAGTTTCAGGTTCAAAAAAATCCTTTTTAATCCTTCAAATCCCTGATTAAACTCAAAAACTTAAAAACTAAATAAATAATGGCAATAAAGTTTCAATATAATAAAACGTCGCTTCAGCACATCGAAAAGCAACTGAAAATGCGCCAGCGCACGCTTCCTATCATCAAGAACAAGGAGACAGCCTTGCGTCTTGAGGTGAAGAAGTGTAAGAAGGAGGCCGATGATTTGGATAAGAAACTGGAAAGCCAGATTGCAGGCTATGAATCCATGTATGCGCTTTGGGGCGAATTCGACACCTCGTTGGTTGCCCTCAAGGACGTGGAACTGGATGTGAAGAAAGTGGCAGGAGTGCGAGTTCCTGTGCTTAATAACATACAGTTGGATGTGAAGCCGTTTGGACTTTTCAGTGCGCCAAAGTGGTACTTCGATGGCATCAATCTTCTTCAGGGACTCGCCAAGACTGCTGTGGAGCGTGAGTTTGTGATAGCAAAATTAGGTTTGCTCGATCATGCTCGCCGCAAGACCACGCAGAAGGTGAACCTTTTCGAGAAAGTGCAGATTCCTGGTTTTCAGGAAGCCATCCGCAAGATCAAGCGTTTTATGGAAGACGAGGAAAACCTTTCCAAGTCGAGCCAGAAGATTCTGAAGTCGCTGCAAGAAAAGCGTGCGGCAGAGGAAAACGCGTTGAGGAAGAAGGATGACGATGAAGACGACGAAGAAGGAAAGGAGGACAGCGTATGATTACGAAAATGAAAAAACTCACTTTCCTTGTAACGAATAAGGAATATGAGCAATTCCTCGCCGACATCCGCAAGATTGGTGTGGTGCATATCGAGGAATTACAAAGTGGAGCCACCAGTGCCGAGTTCGAAGCTGGCAAGGCTTTGGCAGAACGTTATAAGAATGCTCTGAAGGCACTCGATTATGCACAGGAAACTTACACCACAGAGCAGCATTATAATAATGTGGATTTGGCTGGTGTGAGCGATGTGAAGACCGCAGGACTGAAACTCGTGGAGGAAGTTGAAGGACTTCTTGCAGAGGAAAACTCTGTGAAGCACAAGATTGAAGCAGCTGAAAAGAACATCCAGGCACTTCGTCCGTGGGGTGAGTTCAATGCTGCCAACCTCGAGGCACTGGCAGAGAAAGGCTATCAGGTGCATTTCTTCTCATGTCCTGTCAAGTTGTTCAAGCAGGAGTGGAAAGATGAATACTTTGCAACCCCAATCGAAGAAGTTGACAAGAAAATCTATTTCATCACTTTCTCTCCAGAGCGTCCCGACATCATGGCTGAAAACATAGAGCTTCCTCAGCGTCCTCTCTCTGCATATATCCAAGAGAAAAATGAACTTCAATCAGAACTTGAGCAGATTCATGAAAACCTCTTGAGAATCAATGCGGAAGGTCGTGATGAAATCCTCGCTTCTCAAGTGGAGAACGATAACGACATATCGCTTTCCAAGGTTCATCTCAGCTCCGAGTCCATTGCCAACGATGCCGTAAAACTGATGGTGGGTTGGACTCCTGTGGAGAAGGAACAAGAAGTGGAAGAGTATCTCGACAAGAACAAGATTTTCTACGAGGCAGCCAATCCTGAATTGGACGACAACGTGCCAGTTGAAATCAAGAATGGCAGCTACACTTCCTTGTTCGAGCCGATTCTGCGAATGTACTCCCTCCCAAGTTACCATGATTTGGACATCACTTTGTTCTTGGCACCATTCTTCATGCTCTTCTTCGGACTTTGTTTGGGAGATGCAGGCTATGGTTTGGTGGTGTTGGTGGCAAGTATCATTCTGTTGAAGAAAGTCGAACCCGACATGAAGCCATACGCCAAGTTGGGTATTTGGCTGGGTGCCATGACGATTGTCTGTGGACTCTTGACGGGTACCTTCTTCGGTATCGACCTCTCTCAGCAAGAGTGGGCATTCCTTGCTCCTGTGAAGAAATACTTCATCAATGAAAAGAACTTCACAATCTTTGGCTATTCTCCAATGATGGTGATTTCCGTAATCATTGGTCTCATTCAGGTATTGCTTGGTATGGTACTCTCAGCCGTGAAAGCCGCCCGCATGTATGGATGGAAATTTGGTGTAGGGAAAATGTCGTGGGTTGTAGCCATCGTGTCTGCAATCATCTGCTTCGGCGTACCAGCGATGGGAGTTGCTCTTCCTCAAGTTGTCACCTACATTCTCTATGGATTAATTGGAATCAGTGTCTTAGGCATCTTCTTCTTCAATAGTCCAGACAAGAACATCTTCATGAATTTTGGTACGGGCCTTTGGAACACCTACGGCATGGCAACAGGTCTTCTCGGAGACCTTCTCAGTTATATCCGTTTGTTTGCACTCGGTCTCACTGGTGGTGTGCTGGGTGGTGTATTCAACCAACTTGCTTTCCAACTCACCGAAAGCATGCCTTGGGCAGTACGATGGCTTCCAATGTTGCTGATTCTCCTCTTCGGACACGGCATCAATTTCGGCCTTTGTATGATTTCCTCCTTCGTGCATCCTATGCGACTCACCTTCGTGGAATTCTTCAAAAATGCCGATTTCGAGGGTGGTGGCAAGGAATACGACCCATTCCAAGTAAAAACTTATGAAGTGAAAAAGTAATTAAATAAAAAACGTTTAAAAGGCCTCACCCCCAACCCCTCTCCAAAGGGCGAGGGGAGTAGAATGAAGAATCCTATAAAATCCTTGGTTAATTCTTCACTTCCTTGGTCGCCTTTGGCTCGAAATGAAGTTTAAAATTGAAACGTAAAATTTTTTTTAAAATTCTAAATGAAAATTCTAAATACAATTTCAAGCGAAGCGCCCCAAATCCTTTTAAATCCTTTAAATCCCTGATTAAACTCAAAAACGTTTGAAGAAGACGCGCTTCTCCGCGTAAACTTATAAACTTAAAAACTCAAAAACTTAAAAACTTAAATAATTATGGAATTAATTTTAGCTTATTTAGGAATCGCCCTTTGTGTGGGCCTTTCTGGTGTAGGTTCAGCCTACGGAGTAACAATTTGCGGTAACGCAGCAATCGGTGCATACAAGAAGAATCCAAGTGCAAGTGGTTCATACATCGCACTTGCAGCCCTCCCATCTTCTCAGGGTCTTTATGGATTCGTTGGTTTCTTCATGCTCAATGGACACATGAGTGCCAACATCGACATGTTCACAGCTGCTGCTATTTTCGGTGCAGGTCTTGCCCTTGGTCTTGTAGCACTCTTCTCAGCTATCCGTCAGGCAAAGGTTTGTGCTAATGGTATTTCCGCTATCGGTGGTGGTCACAACGCATTTGGTACTACCATGGTGCTCGCCGTATTCCCTGAGCTCTATGCCATCTTAGGTCTCCTCGTGCTGATTCTCATCGCAGGAACTCTGCCAGCATAATAAGGGATAATGAAGAATGAAGAATGATGAATGAAGAATGTATTTTACCTCCATCCGGATGGCATTATTCTTCATTCATCATTCTTCATTCTTCATTTTTCATTACTTGGTCGCCTTCGGCTCGAAATGAAGTTTAAAATTAAAATGTAAAATTATTTTTATAATTCTAAATGATAATTCTAAATATAATTTCAAGCGAAGCGCCCCAAATCCTTCTTCCTTCTTCATTTTTTAAATTCTTCATTCTTCCTTCTTCATTTATATCGCTTCGCGATCATGATTGTTTGCATTGCTGAGAAACCCAGTGTAGCCAAGGACATTGCTCGAATCATTGGTGCTACCAAAACCCAACAAGGATATATCGAAGGAAATGGCTATCAAGTGACATGGACCTTCGGACATCTCTGTGAGTTGAAGGAGCCCCATGAGTAGATGGAATCAAGAAGCAATTTGCAATCATACAGAAGCTGATGCAGAATGCCGATGGCATCATCAATTGTGGTGATGCAGGGCAAGAAGGAGAATTGATTCAGAGATGGGTGATGCAAAAGGCTGGTGCCACCTGTCCCGTGAAACGTCTGTGGATTTCCTCCATGACCGACGAAGCCATTCGTGAGGGATTCCAAAACCTCAAAGACCAGTCAGAATACCAAAAGCTTTACATTGCAGGACTCAGCCGAGCCATTGGCGACTGGCTCCTGGGCATGAACTGCACCCGTCTCTATACCATCAAATACGGACAGAGCCGTCAGGTTCTTTCCATTGGACGTGTGCAAACCCCCACGCTTGCATTGATTGTTCGTCGCCAACAAGAAATCGAGAATTTCAAACCTGAGCCTTATTGGATTCTTTCCACCATCTATCGTGAAACCACCTTCCAAGCCACCAAAGGCAAGTTCCTCACCAAAGAGGAAGGAGAGGCGTTTCTCGAAAAGGTGAAGAATTCCCTGTTCACAGTCACCGACATCAGTTCAAAGAAAGGAACAGAAGCACCCCCACGTCTTTTCGACCTCACCTCGCTCCAAGTGGAGTGCAACAAGAAGTTTGGCTATTCAGCCGACCTCACCCTTTCCTTGATTCAGAGCCTTTACGAAAAGAAATACACCACCTATCCCCGTGTCGATACCACCTACCTCAGCGATGACATCTATCCCAAGTGTCCTAACATCCTGCAAGGAATACGAGGATATGAGCAATTCACCGCACCTCTCTACGGCAAGAAACTCCCCAAGTCGAAGAAGGTGTTCGACACATCCAAAGTCACAGACCACCATGCCATCATCCCAACGGGACAGCCTGCCCAGAATCTCACCGACATGGAACGAAACGTCTATGACCTTGTCACCCGTGCATTCATTGCCGTGTTCTATCCCGATTGCAAGTTTCTCACCACCACCGTCTTGGGCGAGGCAGAGAAAGTGGAATTCAAGACATCAGGAAAACAAATCACCGAACCAGGTTGGCGCGTCCTTTATCCCAAAGTCCCTTCCCAGCAACCACAGGATGCACCCGAAGCAGAGAACAAGGAGAACCAAGATGAGGAACGAGTGCTGCCTGAATTCACGAAAGGAGAGTCAGGACCTCATTCACCCATGCTGACAGAAAAGCAGACGCAGCCACCTCCATACTACACCGAAGCCACTTTGCTCCGTGCCATGGAGACAGCAGGAAAGTTCGTGGATGATGACTCTCTCCGCGATGCCCTGAAAGAAAACGGAATCGGTCGTCCTTCCACTCGTGCCGCCATCATCGAGACACTCTTCAAGCGCCGATATATTCGTCGGGAGCGCAAGCGCATTCTTGCCACACCAACAGGCGTCGAGCTCATTGGCATCATCCATGAGGAACTGCTCAAAAGTGCCGAGCTCACAGGTCGTTGGGAAAAGAAACTTCGTGAAATAGAGCGAGGCACATACGATGCCAAGGACTTCATGGAGGAACTGAAACAGATGGTAACGGAAATTGTCAATGCCGTTCGGAACGACCATTCCAATCGTTATGTCACCATCACCACAGAGGAAGACCTGAAGAAAAAGACGCCTCGCAAAAAGACCGAAAAGAAGGCAGAGAATCAACCAGACCATAGTAGCGCAAGGAAGGCAGAGAATCAACCAGACCACAGTAGTGCAAGGAAGATGAGTGACAACACCAATCCTCCTGTCGATAGCACCGTCCCAAAGCCGCCTTCACAGTATGTAGCAGGATTTCAGCCAAAGCCCGCCAAAGCCATCGCCCACAATCAAGACGAATGGATTGGTTTGCCATGTCCAAAATGCAAGCAAGGTCACATCATCAAGGGTAGGGCGGCATACGGTTGTAGCAGATGGAAAGAGGGGTGCGATTGGCGCATGCCATTTGCCTAACGGAAAGGAAAGGCATGCCATCTCCATTTTTCCAAGTCCACATTTTTATTCAACCAAAAACTGAGTCTTTGTTCTGATTGTCAAAGGGGAATATATAGATTTTGAGCTCAAGAGAAAGGTAACTGCTCAGTCATATGCCCATGACTTCTTAGGGGATACCAATCGTACCTCCTAAGAAGTGATAGTTTCGATAAAGCTACTGTCAGGATTGTCCTCAATCATTAGTTGGTAAAGCGTTCCAAACTTTGATTTACCATTTCTCTTTGCAGTCTCGAGGATGGAATGAAAACATGCATACTGGTCAGCACCTGCCTGTGTCCTGAATCCGCCTGAGACCTTGGTCTTCACCTTCAGGATTCTGATAGCCCCTTCGCTGCTGTTGTTGTGATGCGGTACACCCTCATGGTCGAGGAAAGTAAAGAGATAGTCCTTGCACAGGATTATTCCGTTCTGCAGAGTCTGGAACTCCTTTCCGTAGTGGCCTACGTCCTGGTCAAGCAGTCTGTCTATCCTTTTCTCGAAGGACTTCCTGACCTCCGTCCCGGGTACTCCGCACTTGCTTTCATTCCATGTATGTATGGCATCGCGCAGCACTTCCTGCACATTCCTCGCCCATTTCTGTTCCTTGTTGATGTCGCAGAGGTATTGCAGGTTCCTCAGCAGGTGGGCAAGGCAGACCTGATGTCCGCTGACCTCCAGCGTGAAGTAGGTGCTGTGACGGTCAGTATAGAGTATCATCCTCTTCAGGTACGGCAGTATGCCATGATCTTCCAATGCCTTGATGCCGCGAGAGCGGTCGGCGAAGACGTAGCAGTACTTCTCGCACTGCAGGCACCAGAACCAGCACAGCAGCTTGTTGATGTACACGCCGGTCTCGTCCATGCCTGCCGCCTCTTCCCTGCCGATGTACTCCAGCAGCGCCGTATATGCGGGCAGTGCCTTCTTGGCATTCCGCTCCAGTATGTTCTTCACCGTACCCTCGGAGAAGGACTTCACGCAGAACACGTCGCGCATGGTCTCGGCAATCCTCTCAAACGTTACGGACTGCACCACGGAAAGGTATATGACCAGGGCTTGCAGCTTCGGACCGTAGGAGGTCTTCTTGCTGCTGCCGCTGGGCAGTTTTGCATGGGCCTTCCTGTGGCAGTGCGGACATACGGCGGTATAACGCCTGTGCTCCGTTACTTCAGGCTCGACCAGGATGCCGGCGATGTCTATCACCTGTGTCGTCATCGTGCATACCTGCTCGGCATCCTCGGGGATGACAGCTCCACAGTGGGGGCATGTCTTCACGCGGTGATCCTCCTGCTTCGCAGGATTGTCCGTCCTGGCCAGTTCATGGCCGACGTGCCCTTTCTGTCCACCGCTCGGCCTGCCGGAAGACGCACGCAGAGAACGGGTGCGCAGAGCCGCCTGCCCAGCTATCGACTGCTGAGTGGGAGGAACGCTGGAGTTTGTGCTGTCCTTCTCAACCTTACTGCCACCGAGCTTCTCTATCTCAGCCTTGAGACGTGTCACTTCTGCCTTGAGGCTCTTGTTCTCCACTACAAGATGGGTGTTGTTGCGGTTTAGACGGGAAACATCACTCTTACAGCTGGACAGCTCATCTTTCACGCTGGCCAGCTCCTTACGCAATGCCCTTATGGCCTCAAATGCGTCGGTTACAGAGGGGTACTTGTCCAAACTCATGCCGCAAATATACAACTTCGTCGGCATTCCAGCAAGCCTTTAAACGTAGTTTAACATCTTGAAAAACAGGAAATTAGGCGTAATAAAGACGATAAAGCCCATATATGTACCCCCCTATGTCTTGCCTCCTTTGAACAGGCCGTGCCTGATCGCATGAGCCGTATAATACATTGAAAACCAGATGATTGAAAGATTTTTTGAACTATTTGCACACGTCTTGAGCTGGGTTCTTGCCCAATGCACTTTAGGGTTTATTAACGGTGGCGACTTCCATTCCAATAGCTAATTCTGAGGCTGTGATGATGACTGAGCAGTTACAACAAATCACATCAATATATAAACAATCTTAATTTTTCTTGTGAGGGTGCTTGTCAGAGATGATAGGCACCCTTTTTTGGCATGCGTACACACTCATTAGTAAGCAATTCACTACTCGATGACCTCGATATAGAAGCTAAAGGGACGGAAACCATCATT
>OMTC01000040.1 GCA_900313845.1 uncultured Prevotellaceae bacterium | reverse complement strand
TAATAAAATTTAATTATATATATAATAAATATATTATATATATAATTAAAAAATCGTTCCTCTTTTTTCCGTCCCCTTTTCCCATAACCTAAAAACTAAATTGTAAATTTGTAAAATTGTAGAAATGTAGAAAAATAACGATTCCACTTTGAGTAAAGATAAATGTCAGCAGATGTATTGTTCATGAGTAATTATCATTTTAACAATCATGTAGGCTGTTTTCCGTTGGCAACCCTTAATTATTGTTAAATACAAAAAGTTTTTAACACCTTTGGTGTTAAACCTCAAAACTCTTTCGTATCTTTGCAGTGTGATTGGAACAGGGCTTCGGTTTCATACTCCCTCCTCTCCACCGCCGAACTTAGCCCTCGCCTTCGCCAAACTTTCGCAACAGCCCCAAAGCCCCCTCCCGTCCTCCCCGAGGGGAGGTGACAAGCACAACGAGCGCGCAGTTGTGCAAGAGGCAAAAGTAACCTAAATCGTAAATCCTTAAATCTTAAAATCAAAGTAGCCTAAATCGTAAATCGTAAATCCTTAAATCTTAAAATCAAGTAAATTGTCAATCTTTAAATCTTTAAATCAACACTATGAGCAAAAAACCAGTCATCAAAATCAAAATCGGCAAGCACGTGTGTGCGGTTGATAAGAAGGAGCGCTATTTCACCACCATGCAGCGCGCGGGCGTCATCGACGACAACACCCTCATCCAGTACGCAAGCAACGACTCGGGCATGCGCATCGAGCAGATTGCAGCCGTGTATAAGTCGCTCGTCACTCAGGTGCGAGAACTCGTCTGCAACGGACACTCCGTACAGCTCGGCGACCTCGGCACTCTCTACTTCAAGGTTCACGCGAAGATTTCTGCCGACCTCGAAGGCGCAGGAGGCGCTGCCGTCACCCAGAAATGGATCGGTTTCCGTGCGAGCAAAGCCATGCGCCAGCAACTCCAAAGCGTAAACTTCCAGTCGTAAGAAAGCCTCACCCCCAGCCCCTCTCCAAAGGGCGAGGGGAGTAGAATCCCACCACGGGTCTGCATTTCCACGACATCCGCCGCCTGCTCTCTGCATTCCAGGCTCTCATCACCCGCGGACACACCATCGTGGTGAAGGACCTCGGCACTTTCAAGGTGTCGTTCTCTGCCAAGGCTCCGCTCACGTCCGACGAGGCGGGTGCGAAGCAAATCTGGCGTCGCCGCATCCTCTACTACCCTTCCGCTTCCATCAAGGACGAAATCGAGAACACTGAGCTCGTCTGCCTGACTAAGCTGTCCTAATCAGGGAAAAATTATCAGGGATTTTTAGGATTTTTAGGGATTCTCTTAGACTCTTATCTGAGATTTTTTATCAAGGATTGAAAGGATTGAAAGGATTTTAGTGAGAATGCCATCCGGATGGTTACTCTCCTCCCCTCGGGGAGGACGGGAGGGGGCTTCGGGGGCTAAAGAAAGCGACCTGGATAGTTATGGGGGACTATTCAGGCCGCTTGGTTGGTAGGATGTGGAGGGGGTTAGCCTCCGAAGTTGTCGAAGCGAATCATGTCGTCTTCCACGCCGAGGGAGTGGAGAAGGTCGAGGACGGTCTTTGCCATCATTGGTGGGCCGCAGAGGTAGTATTCTACGTCTTCTGGGGCTTCATGCTGCTTGAGGTAGGTGTCGCCGAGTACGTTGGCGATGAAGCCTGGGCTGTAGCGCACGCCGAGGGAGTCTGCCTTCTTGTCTGGGAAGTCGAGGGCGAGGTGGAAGTGGAAGTTTGGATATTCTTTCTCGAGTTCGAGGAAGTCTTCCATGAAGAACACTTCGTCGATGCCGCGTGCTCCGTAGAAGTAGTGCATTTCGCGGTCGCGTGTGTGGAGTGTCTTGAGCATGTGCATGATTTGTGCTCGGAGTGGTGCCATGCCTGCTCCTCCTCCTACCCATATCATTTCGCGCTTGGAGTCGAATACTGGGTGGAAGTCTCCGTAAGGTCCGCTCATGATGACTTTGTCGCCTGGCTTGAGGCTGAAGATGTAGGATGATGCGATGCCTGGGCTGACGGGCTGGAATCCGACTTGTGGCTTTGGCAGGAATGGTGGTGTGGCGATACGCACGGTGAGTGTGATGATGTCTCCTTCGTCTGGGTAGTTTGCCATGGAGTATGCTCGCACGGTTGGCGTGGTGTTGACGCACTTGAGGCTGAAGATGTTGAACTTCTGCCATGTTGGTACGTAGAGGTCGCCGATGAGGTTCTTGTCGATGTCCTTGTCGTAGTCCATGCTGTAAGCTGGAATCTTGATTTGTGCGTATGAGCCTGGTATGAAGTCCATGTGTTCGCCTTTAGGGAGTGCGACTTTGAACTCTTTGATGAAGGATGCGACGTTGCTGTTGCTGATGACTTCGCATTCCCATTCTTTGACGCCCATGACGGATTCTGGCACTTTGATGCTGAGGTCGCCTTTGACTTTGCACTGGCATCCGAGGCGGTAGTGCTCTTTGATTTGCTTGCGGGTGAAGTGGCCTTTTTCGGAGTCGAGTATTTCGCCTCCTCCTTCTACTACTTGGCATTTGCATTGTCCGCAGGAGCCTTTTCCTCCGCAGGCTGAGCTGAGGTAGATGCCGTTTGCGGCGAGTGTGGAGAGGATGCTGCTACCCTGCTCTACTGACAGTTTGTTGTCTCCATTGATGGTCAATGTTACGTTGCCACTTGGAGAGAGATATTTCTTTGCTACGAGCAGGATGATGACGACTATCAGGATGATAGTGAGGAATACTCCTATGCTCGCTAAAATCAAATTCATGTCCATATTTTGATATCTTGCTTAGATTTTAAGACCTGAGAAACACATGAATGCCATTGCCATGAGGCCCACAGTGATGAATGTGATGCCAAGTCCACGGAGTGGCTTTGGTACGTCGCTGTATGCCATCTTTTCGCGGATGGCTGCGAGGCCTACGATGGCGAGTGTCCAGCCGATACCTGAGCCGAGTGCGTATGCGATGGAGTCCCACACGCTGCCGATGGCTTGTGAGGATGTGGCTGGGTCGAGGAGAATGCGCTGCTGCATGAAGAGGGATGCTCCCATGATGGCGCAGTTCACGGCGATGAGAGGGAGGAAGATACCAAGTGCTGCATAGAGGGATGGGGAGAATCGCTCCACAATCATCTCCACGAGCTGCACCATGCCTGCGATGACGGCGATGAAGAGGATGAAGCTGAGGAATGTGAGGTCAACTCCTTCCACGATTGCGTTTTCGGCAAGTACCTTCGTCTGGAGCAGATAGTCAACGGGAACGGTGATGAGCAGGACGAATGTGACTGCTATGCCGAGTCCCAGGGAAGTCTTCACGGTCTTGGATACTGCGAGGTAGGAGCACATGCCCAAGAAGAATGCGAAGATCATATTGTCCACGAATATCGAACGGACGAACAAACTAAGTATATGTTCCATAAATGATTTACTGTTTTAAGTTTTTACGATTTACGTATTGTAACTGAAATCTGAAAATTGTCAATCGGCAAATCTGTAAATCACTCGATGTCTTTATTATATGCACGGTGTACCCAGATGACGCAAGCGAGGAGGATGAGTGCCATGGCTGGCATTGTCATCATTCCGTTGTGCATGTAGAGTCCGCCATTCTCAAGGAGCCAGCTGTCTGGGATAATCTGGAATCCGAACACGCTTCCGAAGCCGAGGAGCTCGCGCACGAAGCCTACTACGACGAGGATGATGGCGTAGCCGAGTCCGTTGCCCACTCCGTCGAGGAAGGACTCCCATGGTCCGTTCTGCATGGCGAATGCTTCGAGGCGTCCCATGAGGATACAGTTGGTAATAATCAGTCCGACATAGACAGAGAGCTGTACGCTCACATCATAGACGTATGCCTTGAGGATGTTGCTCACAATCGTAACGAGTGCAGCTACTACTACGAGCTGTACGATGATACGGATGCGGTTTGGAATTGTCTTGCGGAGCAATGAAATAATCACATTGGAGAAAGCTGTGATGACTGTCACAGAAAGACCCATCACGATGGCTGGTTTCAGCTGGGAAGTGACAGCCAGCGCTGAACAGATACCAAGCACCTGGACAGCGATTGGGTTATTGATATTCAGCGGGTTCGTGAATACTTCGCCATTCTCTTTTGAAAATAATTTACTCATATTCTTGTCCCTCCTTATTTTTTCTGTGCCTTCAGAATGTCCTGATAGCTCTTCAGGTCTTCCTGAATCATGTCGTTAACACCATTGGATGTGAGGGTTGCACCTGTCACACCATTTACATAATTGTCTGGGCTCATGCTGCCTTCCTTGCCTTTCTTCACGACGCTCAGAACCACGTCCTCGTTGCCTTCGGCATAGAGTTTCTTGCCTTGGAAGCTGTCCTGGAACCACTGCTCCGTGATGCGTGCTCCAAGACCTGCGGTTTCGCTCTCGTGTGAGAAGTAAGTGCCATAGACTGTCTCGCAGTCCTCGTTCAGAGCTACGTAGCCCCAAAGACCGCCCCAAAGTCCTGCACCTGTGACTGGAATGACATACTTCTTGGCTCCATCCACTTCTGCCACGTAGAAAGGACGATTGTCAGGGGTGATGTTCTTACCTTCCACCTTGAAACCTGCCTGGTCCTTAGCTTCGCCATTGTTCGTTGGAGTAGTAGGGTCTGTGCCATAGATGGCATCATTCACGATGACGCTCTTGTAGGTGGCATCCACAGCGGACTTCTCCACGCCACGAATGTTGAGCGAAGACAGAATCTGCTGCTTCTTGTCGATAGCCACATTGTCGTCCTGAGTAGGCTTCAGTGCAGAAGCCACGAAAGCCAGGAGGAACGCCACGATGACCACGATAACGGCTGCATAGATAATCGTGTATGCATTGCCATTTGTATTCAATTTTGCCATAGTTCTTATCCTCCTATTTTATTTAGTGGCACGCTTAGCGCGCATGTTAATATTACTCTTCACCACGTAGTAGTCGATGAGCGGAGCAAACACGTTCATCAGCAGGATGGCAAGCATCATACCTTCTGGATAACCTGGGTTCAACACGCGGATGATAATCGCTATCACACCGATGAGGAATCCGTAAATCCACTTGCCACACTCTGTGCGGGCACTGGTTACAGGGTCGGTAGCCATGAATACGGCACCGAAGCAGAAGCCACCCACAGTGATGTGCTCATACCATGTGAAGTTAGCACTCTCGATGCTACCCTTGAAAAGGAATGCTGTGAGAATACCACCCACAAATACGCTCAGCATCGTCTTCCAGCTTGCCACACCGCTCCAAAGGAGGATGAAGGCACCGATGGCGATGGCAATGACGCTTGTCTCACCGATAGAACCTGGGATGAAACCAGTCACTGTGTCGCAGAAGCTATAGCCGATAGGGTCACCCGTTGCAAGCTGTCCGAGAGGAGTGGCAGCAGTGACAGCATCTGTGGCAGTACCGCTCACACCATTGATACAGTCCATGTAGTTTCCATTCACCCAAACCTTGTCACCCGACATGGTGGAAGGATAAGAGAAGAATAGGAACGCACGCGTAACCAATGCAACATTCAGGATATTCATACCTGTTCCACCAAACACTTCCTTGGCGAAAATCACTGCGAAAGCAGTTGCCACTGCGATAATCCACAGAGGGCAGTTGACAGGTACAATCATAGGAATCAGAATACCACTGACGAGGAAACCCTCATGGATTTCTTCACCTTTCCACTGAGCCACGGTAAACTCGATGCCAAGACCGACGAGATAGCTCACCACAATCTTTGGCAACACGGCAGCAAGTCCATAGAGGAAATTGCACCAGAAACCTGACTCTTCGCCAATGGCCAGATAGTGCTGATAGCCCACGTTGTACATACCAAACAAGAGGGCAGGAACCAGCGCTATCACAACAAACGACATGATGCGCTTCGAGTCGATGGCATCATGAATGTGTGCACCGCGAGCCTTCGCCGTGTCGTTCGGAACGTACATGAACGTCTCGAATCCGTCGAACACAGAGCGGAAAGCGTGCAGCTTGCCACCTTCCTGGAAAGATGGCTTTATCTTGTTGAGAAAATTTCTTAACGCACTCATAAAAATGATTTACAAAATTAAAGATTTACAATTTACGGATTTGATTTACCTATTGTTGAAATTCCAATTCAGTCATTGCTTGTGTAACTTAAATCGGTAAATAGTCAATAAGTAAATCCGTAAATCAATTTACTCGTTTTCCTTGCGGAGCATATCAAGACCTTCGCGTACAATGCGCTGCAATTCCAATTTCGAACTATCGACGAACTCTGCAACGGCAAAATCCTCTGGAGCTACCTCGTAGATGCCGAGAGCCTCCATACGGTCTATGTCACCCGCAATGATTGACTTCACAAGCTGCTCAGGATAAATATCCATAGGGAACACACTGTCGTACTCACCCGACATAATCATGTGGCGCTCTCCACCCTTGATACGTGCATCGAGCACATACTCCTTGTTCTTACCCATCAGCCAAGAGCAATAGCTGCGGCTTGTGGAGAACTGGTTGAA
The DNA here is from genome assembly GCA_900313845.1 of uncultured Prevotellaceae bacterium. Classification (GTDB taxonomy): domain Bacteria; phylum Bacteroidota; class Bacteroidia; order Bacteroidales; family Bacteroidaceae; genus UBA3839. Next base: position 4,038 of record OMTC01000040.1, on the reverse strand, counting down.
GCGTGGCATGATCCAGCCGAAAGCCTCGTCAGCGTCATCACCCTCAGGGATAGCAGTCACCTCTGTGGAGTGAGCACCCAAGAAATCGCTCTCTGATACCTTCAGACCCGTGAGAGGATTACCATCAATGAGGCGCACCTTCTTGTCGGTCTTTACGTTGTTGGCAACGATGTCACCAATCGTCTGACCTACCAAAACCCTCATATAGTGAGGAGACTTGATTTCGCTACCAGCAACAGCTACGGTACGAGTGAAATCCACCTTACCTGTGTTCAAGACACGTCCAATGAAAATCACTTCTTCGGCACCAATGGTCCAAACCACCTCACCCTTATTCACAGGGCTTATATGGTTGATTTGCACACCCACGTTGCCAGCAGGGCACTTGCCATCGAACACGTTTACTTCCACATCCTTTGCCTGAGCAAGAGCGGAAGAAGCACCTGGCTTCACGCCTAAATATACCTTTGCCAGCTTCGACAAGGCAGTCAGACCCGTCTGGAAGTCATTCTCACTTCCTTTCAGAGCCACCTCGAAATCAGCAGCAAGAGGCATGTCGCCAATAGCAGAAACGAAAATGCCCTTAGGCGTATCGTCTGGATTGGCAGCAATAGCATAAGGACGCTGGTTGATGAAAGCAAAGCAGCCCGTCTCGAGCAAGAAGTCCTTCACCTGCTGAGCCGACATGCTCTTAACGTCCTTCTTTCCGAAGTCGTTCTTCACCTGCTGGCTATCGGCTTCCACCTGAACGCTTAACACTTTGCGGCGGTCGCCCCTCTCAACGGCTTTCACTGTGCCGCTAACAGGAGAGACGAACTTCACCTCGGGATGCAACTTGTTGACAAACAGCGCATCACCAGCCTTGACAACATCGCCTTCCTTCACTACTACCTTAGGTTTCACACCGACAAAAGCATCGGGCACGAGTCCGTACACCTTCGATGCCTTGGCGACAAAAACCTCTTCGGCAGCCTTTCCAGCAAGGTGGATGTTCAAGCCTTTCTTAAGTTTAATTACATTCGCCATAAATAAAATTAAAAATATTGGTAATTATGATTTACTTTTTTCTTTGTTAGAATTGTAAATGATGCAATTCGATGAATTTTTAGTTCCCTGAATAACTGTTTAGCCGCTCTCTTTCAAAAAAACGGATAAAAACAAGCACAGATAGCGCAAAAGGGAGGGTTTCTGTGCACATTTCTTTGCAAAGATAATGAAAATATTTCATTACGTGTTTTAAATCTCTGCAAAAAAGCAAAAAAATCATCAATATATACGTTTTTCTTGCATTCAAACTGTTATATATCAACTCGAGTTTTCCTCTCTTATGATGTCAAATATTAAATTTTCAAAAATTATGTTACTCTCAACAACTCCAACAATCGAAGGTCACACCATCCGTGAATACAAGGGAATCGTGACAGGTGAAACAATCATTGGTGCAAACATTGTGAAGGACTTCTTCGCCAGCGTAAGAGACGTGGTAGGAGGACGAAGCGGCTCATACGAGCAAGTGCTGATAGAGGCTAAGGAAACTTCTCTGCGCGAGATGCAATACCGAGCATCGCAATTGGGTGCAAATGCCATCGTAGGCATAGATTTGGACTATGAAACCATCGGACAATCCAACTCCATGTTGATGGTGGCTTGCAGCGGAACCGCAGTGTTTATTCAGTGAAACACAGAGATTTTTGAGCCGAAAGAAAGAAAAAGTTGGTTTCTATTTGGATAAATTGAAAAAAATAATTTATCTTTGCATTGATACTAACCCTTAAAACTGAAAAACGTATGGCAAATAACACTCCTACTCCACACATTGGAGCAAAATACGGTGAGATAGCAGAAACCGTTCTGATGGCAGGCGACCCTCTGCGCGCTAAATTGATGGCGGAAAAATACCTCGAGAATCCAGTTCTCTACAATGAAGTACGCGGCATGTTGGGCTACACAGGCACTTACAAGGGAAAGCGTGTATCGGTGCAAGGACATGGCATGGGTATTCCTTCTATCGGCATCTATTCTTATGAGCTTTTCAATTTCTATGGCGTCAAGACGATTATCCGCGTAGGTTCGGCTGGCTCAATGAGTCCTGATTTGCACATTGGAGACTTGGTGATGGCAATGGGTGCATGCACCAACAGCCACTATGCAGACCAGTACAACCTACCTGGCACCTACGCTCCAATCGCAGACTTCGGTTTGCTTCGTGCTGCCGTGGAAAAGGCTGAAGAGTTGGGCTACCGCTACAAGGTTGGAAACATCTACTCCTCGGACATTTTCTACGATGAAAGACAAGGCACTCCAGAATGGCAGAAAATGGGTGTGTTGGCAGTGGAAATGGAAGCATCTGCACTCTATATGAATGCTGCTCGTAGTGGTAATAAGGCCTTGTGTATCTGCACGATAAGTGACTCAATGGTTACGGGTGAGGCAACCACTGCGGAGGAGCGTCAGAACAATTTCACAAAGATGATGGATGTGGCGTTTGGAATTATCTAAAACGAAAGACGAAAAACGATAGACGAAAAACGATAACTAATTTTATAGAATAATCTTCCAGAAGGAGGAAATAAGGAATTTGTTAGGTTGCAGGTTTGTTTTGGCAGTATGCAAATAGTCGAAATTAAAACCTGCAACATATTTATCATTTCCGATGGATTCGAGGGAAATTCCCAATCCCCATTCAAAACGATGAGAGGAAGGAATTTCCATGAATGTTTTGTTGTTGTCCCTTCGCTCGAACTGAGTTTTCAGGGTATATCTGTCTCCTGCTAAGGTGCGAAGGGAAAAGCGCTGAGAAAGCCCTATAGGAATGCTATACTTCACAGCCACATTAGCATGATACTGGCACATATTCTCACCGTAAACATCTCCTGTGTGGAGGTTCGTACTTTCTGAAAACACGGGTTTCAACTTCGTTTCAGCAATACGAGCAATACCCTCCACTGCCCAATTGGAATTGAAGAAATAGGAATACTCCAAGCCCGAAGTGAGTGTGGAACTTGGATACAACTTTACATTTCCATCAAAGTTGCTATCCAATACGTCGAAGGCATCCTGAGAGATGTGACCCGTACGGATTTCCGTACCACTTATGAGCGAAAGGGAAATAGGCTGTTCCAAGAATCTTCCAAACCTTACCACGTCTCCTAAGTACAAGTTAGGACGATTGATTTCCTTTGCCCCATAGATTTGGTCTGTCAACCAGTATGCGATATTGGTAGATGCAATGCCAATACCTGCACCCACAAATATATCATTCAAATAGTGTGCATTGTGGTGCAAGCGAAGCATCTCGGTAGCAGTGGCAGCAGCATATCCTCCCACACTAATCCAAGGACTTTGGTGCCCATATTCGCGATGCAGAATGGTGGCTCCCATGTATGAAATGGCAGTATGTCCAGATGGCATACTATGATTATCTTTTCCATCAGGACGGAGTTCCTTTGTAGTGTGTTTGATTCCTTGAGTGATGCCTACGTTAAGTCCAAGAGCAATGGCATTCGCTGTTACCATCCTCTTGATTTTGCTTCGACTCTCCACTCCGAATGCTTTCATCGTCCAAGTCGTCAGCAAAGTAAGGGATGCAGGGACATAATCAAGTGCATCATGTCCTTTTTCCTTAAAAAGAACAGATTTGTCGTTGAATGGATGATTGGTAGCAGTTTGGATGAGTCCTCCCACCAAAGGAGCCATTTCCATCCATTTAAATGCCATTTCATCGCGAAGAAGATTGCGCTCAAACTTTCCAATCTCTTGCTTAGCCTGATTCACTTTTTCCATCTGCTCAATCATCTGCTCCATGTTCCGCAATGTGGAATCAGGAATCGTTTGGGCTTTCGCTTGAAAACCCAATGAAAGTAGTAGGAAAAGAAGTGATGCTGCAAAGGATTTAATCATAATCTTCAGTCGTACTATGTTTCAGTTTGTCTTAACTAATTTCTCCGCTTCCAAAACAAAGATGATGATGCTCGTCGTAAACCACACAGAACTGCCCTGGAGCCACTCCGTGAATCTTCTCATCAGCTATCAAATGCC
>OMTC01000233.1 GCA_900313845.1 uncultured Prevotellaceae bacterium | reverse complement strand
CTCGTATCCGTCTTTTCCTCCTTCGAAATGGTGAAAAACACATTATCTTCATCCGTCGGGTCCTTGCCACCAGTATATTGCAACCATCCGTAGTGGTTAGCCGTCTTGGTGATTTCAATCATTTTATAGTCCCCTTTAATCATTGCAAACAACTCCTCGATTTTGGAATTGGCAGCGTCGGCTTTCTCTGTCGGAGCCAGCATCATCGTTGCTTGGTTGTAGAACCCATCACCAGCCGAGTTATACTGAATTCCAAAAGCGATATACGCAAACTCCTTTTCCCGATACTTCTTATTATAATAAATGATGGCTGTAGAATCCACATAGTCTGGTTCCCCAAACTCATTCTTCACCGCCTCAAGAATCGTCTCATAATCCGTTCCGAATTCCACACCCAATGGATAGCGCGGCTCAGCTTTTTGTTCCTTTTCCGTTATCGTTTTTCGTTCTTCATTCTTCATTCTATATTCTTCATTCTATATTCTTCCTTCTTCATTTTGGAGAGGCTTCCGAAGTTCACTTTCTTCACTTCCACGCATCCAATGCCTTCCTTGCACAGCACAATAAACGCATCTCCGCGGTCCTCTCCGTAGGCAGCCACCGTGTAGTCCTTCACCTGAGCACCGCTCTTCTCGTTTACGTAGTTGTGTTCCGCATAGAAATGCGTATGTCCCGAGAAGTGCACAGGATTCTTCGTCATGGAGATGATGTCCACCAGCGCATCCTTCTTCGTGCGAGCCATAGCCCTTGCCGAGTCCGTAGCAAAGAAACCAAGATTTCGGTCTGTGCCATATATCGATGCATCCTCCGTTTTGATGTATCGTCCCACATCTGTTTGGTCCAACCACCATCTATCGCAATTATATCCTGCCACGAAAGGGTAGTGCTGCATCCAAATCGAAGCATCCTCACGATGTTCCTCCACCTTCCTCCTCAATGCATCAATCACCCCATCAGGTGCATAATAGCTTGCCCTCTTCTTATTGAGACTGTAACTACTCACGTCGCCCTTCTCTCCGAATTCGAGGCTAAGACTTTTATTCCTCACTTGCTTTTGGCTTTGCCGAACCAAAGGATCTTCATTCTTCATTCTAAATTGGCTTCGCCGAGCTAAAGGTTCTTCATTCTTCATTACGAAATCAATGCTATATGGTTTCTGAAACCAGTAAGTCTGTCCACAATAGAAACGCACGTTGTGGAACACGAACGTGAACGGGTTCGCTTGCGTATGCGAGCTTCCGTCGTTGATACGCTCTACATTCTTGATAGGGTCTTTCACCCTCTGAGCCGAGTCGAGGTAAGCGTCGATGGTTCTCAGTGCAGCCCGATTCGCAGGTTCTCCGCCCGTCACAGTAAGTCCGTAGTCGGGGTTGTCCCCCGTCCAGTAGTCAGGCACGAAGTCATGGTTTCCCAGCATCGGAACAAAAGGGATGCCGTGAGCGAGGATAGGCGACATGGCAGCGGCGAATTCCGTATCCTCCTGTTTGCTGTCCTTGTCCATATCGCCCAAAAAGAGCACGATACTTGTCGTTGGTACATAGCCTGGTAAATTGTCAAAACCAAACTTCTTACCTCCATCCATGCCCATCGTGGCAATCGCCTCGCTATATTGGTATTCGTTCTCGATGCTCGCATCTTTCGTCTGAGCTGTATGGCTATCCGAAATCACTACCGCCGTGAAAAACGCACCTACAGTAAATCTGAATGCATATTTCTTCCTTTTGTATCGAAATTCAATCTTCTCCAAATCCTCTATTTCTGTTCTTGCAGGCTTGGGGCTGAGTTCCGCCAGCTCCACCGGTTTTCCATCCACTGTCACGCTCATTCCGTACGAAGCCATATCGGTCAACTTACTTCCCACAGGCAATTCCACCAATGTGCTTCCGTCAGTCAATTGTTTTGTTGTCACCCCACTGAGTTTCGCAAACGAAAACTCCATTTGCGCGCATATCGTTTGCATGGGCATAGCCAGTAGCAGAAGTACCATCCATGCCTTGCATTCCCATTTCAAAGGTTTGTGAGTGTTCATCATATTGTCTTATTAGGTGATAGTTTTCTTTTTTCATTCTATTGTCGCTGCGAAGATAATAAAAAACGATGAAACTCAAAACAATTCTCCCAAACAACTTTTCCTTTTTGTTTTCCCACTTATGCATGGGCTTCATTAAGATTTCCATCTTAGGAGATTGATGGATAGATACTTTACTCAATTTTGGTGATTTTATGATAAAGAAACCTAAATGTGAGGTTTGAATTTTGCTATGATAAGTTTTTGATGTATCTTTGCAACTTGAAAATTCCAGAACTGATAGTGAAAGTATCAATGAAACAACTGAAGTACCTGAGATATATGCTGCTGTTTGCCATGATGATGGCATCGGTTTCGCTCACGGCTCAAACGAATGGCAGTGGGCAGAAGGTGCAGACTGAATCGACAAAAAAGTCCCGCAAGACGAAAGTACTGACTCATGCGGATTCCCTGAAACTCATCCAGAAGCAACAGAAGGCTATTGCCAAACAGATGAAGAAAGAGGCGAAGGCAAATGCCAAAGCTGCTAAGCATCCGCTCACGGAAAAGGACAAGGTGTATCTGTTCGGCGTGGGACAGAATTTCAACGACTCTTCTTTATACATGACAGAGGTGAACGAAATTAGTTTTGTGCGCCTCGAAAAGAGGACGAAGTTTTTGCCTTCGCGTGTAGATTATAGTTTGCAGTTTGAGGAGTACCTGGAAGGGAAACTGGGACTGAAGGACGAAACGGTGAGCGTCTTCTTCTCGGAAAAGAAGAAAAAGGCGTCGAAGTGGTTCTATAAGATGAAGAAACGCTATCTCGATTTGGGTACGACAGATATGCACATCGTGGATACGGAAAAGTTCCAGTTTAAGAAACCGGAATAAATAGTGAAAAGTGAAGAGTGAAAAGTGAAAAAAAAGCCTTTGACTCAAACCTTCAGCTCGACGAAGTCAAACTTGAAACGGCGCTTGCGCCCTAAAACTTGAAACCAGCACGAAGTGCCTTGAAGAATGAAGAATGATGTTGTACTTTTCCATCTGGGTGGCTTCCTTCCCTTTTGTGGAAATTGGAAGGGGCTGCTTCCCTTTTTTCTCATTGCTTCCGTTTTGATGTCTTGCTCGAAGGATGAGAAGGATGCTGTGGATGAAAGCGTGAGTCAGACGGTGGTGTTATATATGGCTGCTGAAAACTCGCTATCGATATATGCCACTTACGATTTGAATGGTGAGCTCTGCGATGCGGATGAGATGCTGAGGACGGTGGATGCGATATCGGACAATGACAGGTTGGTGCTCTTTATCGACGATGTGGAACTGCCACGCATTTATGTGCTGACGAACAAGACAAAGGAGAGGAGCATAGCGAAGCTGAAGGCGAGTTATCAGTTTGCTGAGGACGTGAATTCTTGTTCTCCTAAGATTCTGAAGCAGGTGCTTGACTGGGCGATGACGAACTGCCCTGCCGAGGAATATGGACTGGTGATGTGGTCGCATGGCTCTGGATGGATTCCTCCAAGGACTCCAAGACGTGCATTCGGTGTGGATAACGGACACAACGTGGGTAGTGGCACTTTAGCGAATGTGGGGGACGAGATGGATATTAGTGAGATGGCGAAAGCGCTTGCTGGTTTTCCGAAATTCGATTTCATCCTTTTCGATGCTTGTTTCATGCAGACAGTGGAAGTGTGTTACGAACTGAAGGATCGTGCGAATTATATCATCGGCTCTCCTGCCGAGATTCCTCTGTTGGGTGCTCCCTACACGACCATGATGTATCAGATGTTCACGGAA
>OMTC01000230.1 GCA_900313845.1 uncultured Prevotellaceae bacterium | reverse complement strand
ATCTACAACCCCTACATGATGGAAGGCATCAAGGAAGCAATGGAAACATCCTCCATTCGTTCCACCAGCATGGACACTCCGTCTTCCTCCTCCCTATTCTACGACCTCACAGGTCGTCCTCTCGCCAACATCGACACTGCCCACAAAGGCATTTACATCAAGGACGGACGGAAATTCTTCAAATGAATGATTTCCAACTATTCTAATGGAGTTCTGTCAATATTATTCCTTGGAAGCCAAAGAAATAAAGTGACTCAACTTCGCATGTACCATCGCATAGGACATTAACGGTCCCTTTCTTTCGCTTTAACTGGAGTACTCCTTCGTTTTTGCTGGAGTACTCCTTTGTTTTTACAGCTACTCCCCTTTGTTTTTTCTGACTCAGTCCTTTGATTTAACTAAAATGTCGAGCCCTCAACGTTTACACGGCGAGCCTTCGTTATCGCAATGCCGAAGGCTCGCCAAGTCGATGACGAGCCTTCGGCAACTAGTTAAATTCAAAGGAGCGGTTCAGATTATCCACACAAGTGCTTCTAATCATCCCCTCATGCGACTGGCTTCAACTGAGCTCTAAGTTCAGGTATGTTCTAAAAATTCTGTTTTTAGTTTTCTACCAATTTGTGATTTTTTTATTTCGGTTGCTTTTTGTTTGATTTGAAGTCTTTTTGCCACTTTTTTCGGTTACATAGCTCGCTATGCGCCCTCAAAAATTGACAAAAATCCAATCAAATCAATTCAAAAATCAATCCGACATAATTTTTAGAACCTACCTTCAGCGAAAACTTGCTATTTTTTCATAAAAAATGTGAACCCATGCAATGTTTTACCCTTTTGCGTGTATATAAGAGTAGAAGGTATCAAAAAAAGTATGGAAAGAGAAACGAACGAATTCATCAACGACTTACGACGGAGGAAGCCAGCAGCACAGCAGCGTCTGCTCGCCGACTACGGACCGATGGTGTTTCGGATTGTGGTGCGAATGGTGGGACTGACGGAAGATGCCGAGGAAGTGTACCAGGATGTGTTCGTGAAAGCTCTGGCCAGCATTTCTACCTTCGACGAAAGGAAAGCCTCGCTTGCCACATGGCTGAGTCGCATTGCCTACAACGAGTCGGTAAACCACATGCGCCGAAACCGAATGGATTTCGTGCTGCTGGACGACAACGAGATGGAAACGGCTGTGGAGGACCTTCCTTCGGACTATCACGATGACGAGCAGGCGGTCATACTGCTGGAACAGGCAATTGCATTGTTACCGACCACCGAGCAGACGCTCCTCTCCTTATTCTATTATGAGAACAGGAGTCTGCAGGAGATTGCCTACATCACGGACTCCAAACCCACTACCATCGGTTCACGTCTGAGCCGAATACGCAAAAAGCTTTATCATCTCATCCAACAAATCTCAGAACAATGAACGACAACGACATCAATCATATACTTCAGCACGACGCCCAACTGCGGGAGGCTGTTCGGCGACATGAACAACAATCGCCTCCTCTCCCTGCAGGTCTGAACGAACGGGTGATGCAGGAGATGGGGAAGGTTGAGCAAGACCGACACCGCATGAGGAAAAGAGTCAAAATACTGCTGGCGCTGACATCCACAGCCGCCGCATGTCTGCTTCTGTTGCTGACGCGCAGTCTCTCAACGAGGGAACAGACGGAGCCTGCACCTGTTTTAGAAGCGAAGACGAAGGCAATAACGATATCGGAAACGATGACGAAGACTGAGGTGGAGGCTCCTATGGAAGAGAAAGAGCCAACAGATTTGCACAAATGTGTTGCAAGGAAAAAGCTTCGCAAGAAAGTTCGCAAAAAGGAACCATCGATTGAGAGAGAACTTGTGGCGCAGGAGCAATATGCCGACACCTTAGGCAGCCATATCTTTCAGTCGCCTGAGAATGTGCTCATCGCCATGAAGATGCTGGACGAATGCGATGCCATCTACCGCAACGAATTGCAGGAGGTGCGCAACAATGTGATTGACGCCACTTTCCGCGTGGCTCCTCCTTCGGGCAGTGCCATACTCGTGAAGGACATGAACGGCGACTTGGATGTGGTGGACAGGGAAAAGAAAAGAATCATAGAATTATAAAAGCAACGATTATGAAAGGAAAACAATTATTGTGTGCAGCCATGCTGCTTGCGCTTCCGCTCGTTTCTTGGGGACAGGAGAGAATCAGCGAAGTGTTTGAACAAATCAGGAAAGCGGATGGCTACAGGAAGTCGGAGACGAATATCCACAGCGAGAAGGACAGTGTGCAGGAAGAAACCAAAATCGTGGACTTCCTCCTCGACCAAGGACAGTGGGGATTGTTTGATCGTATTAGGGAGGCATTCGAGAAAGACAGTGGAAAGTCGTACTTTGAATGGTCGTGCTATGACCCGATGTCGAGCACTAACACACGTGCCATTTGGAGAATACAGCGTGGACTGGGGGATGACGTGATTGTTGGTGAGGAAAAAAACTCCAGTTTCGTCATCATGTGCTTCGAAGATGCGAAACGCAAGGACTGCAGGACGGTCTTTTCGGCAGAATGGTGGAAAGCAGAAGACCCCAACTACAAGCGAGGACGACTCGTCTATAGCTACGGGAAGAAACCTGAGGCACAAACTGCTCCAAGCTCTGCCATTCACTATGAAGGCAGGCTCGTCCCTCACGTGGATGCAGATAGCATCTTGAGGAAATACAGTGCAACGATGAAGTATTTCGACGACAAGGGCAATCTGAAAGTCATATCAGATTCCATCCGAGAACTCCTGCCTCGGACAAATATGGCGGAAGGTGTGTTTTCCACTTTTCCCGACGATTCCTATTTCTTCGGCTCTGATGCCGACGTGCCACTGAACGGAAGCGGTAAGGATTGGACGCAGAAAGCCATCAAGAGGATGGGAAAACTGAACGCGTCGGAGTGGTTGCGCCTCTTCGGACTGTTGACAGAACAAATTGCCAACTACACCGACAAGGACAATCGCGACCTCATCGTGGCAGCAGGACTGGTGCTCGACCTCTGCAAGAATGTGCCATCGAAACTCGATTTTGAAGAACGGGAACTCTGTGTGGTTCGCTTGCAAAAAATCCATTCTTCCATCAAACACGATTATGTGCGCGACATCCTCTCGCTCAGCATTCAAAAGCTGGAACCATGAGGCAATCATCATTTTTTTACAGAAATTGACGCAGTCTAACATTTTTATTCGTACATTTGTAATCGAAATGCAAATAACGGAAAAAGATGAGTACACAAGTGATGAGACAAACAATAGCAGACTACTTCAAGACGCAACCCGTCGTGAAGGCTTGGCTTTTCGGTTCGTTTGCTCGGGGTGAGGAGACACCGAACAGCGATGTTGACATCCTGTTCGTACCCGACAAGACCCAGCATTTTAGTCTCTTTACAATGGGAGGCATGTATGAAGACCTGAAGGAACTGCTCGGGCGTGAAGTTGATTTGATAACAGACGGAGGTCTCCTGCCTTTTGCCCGCGAAAGTGTTGACCGTGACAAAATTCTGATTTATGAGAGAAGCGAGTAAAGACCCCAAGCGACTGCAAGACATATTGGAAGCAATTGACAATATTTTCCAATATGCGGGTGACGATGATATGATTACAGTAACAAGCGATAAGATGCGTTACCACGCCATCGTCTATAACATGATGATTATTGGTGAGGCTGCAAACTTGCTTTCCATCGAATTTCGCCAAACACATCCTATCACACCTTGGCGGCAAATAACTGGTATGCGCAACTTTCTCATTCACGGATATCATAACGTAGAAGAGGACCTCGTTTGGGAGGCTATCACTCAAGATTTGGCTCCTCTCCGTGAACAACTCGAAAAGTATCTGACTGAAACCGACTGGGAACAGTGGG
>OMTC01000132.1 GCA_900313845.1 uncultured Prevotellaceae bacterium | reverse complement strand
TGATGCCTGTGCGCAAATGGCTCTATCAGACTCCAGAACAGATATTGATTAAGGCATCGAACGGTGCCAGCGACTTCGGTAATAAGTTCGGTCAGCCACTCATCACGGGTTCTGTGCTGACCTTCGAGCACGAGGAGAAGCAAAACATCGATGGCGAGGAAGTGGATGAGAAGTACGGCTACGACAAGGTCATCATGCTGGCTGGCGGTGTGGGCTATGGCACCAAGCGCGACTGCCTGAAGGGTACGCCTGAGAAGGGCAACAAGATTGTCGTAGTGGGTGGTGATAACTACCGCATCGGTCTTGGAGGCGGTTCGGTTTCCTCGGTGGATACCGGTCGTTATTCCAGCGGTATCGAACTGAATGCCGTGCAGCGTGCCAACCCAGAGATGCAGAAGCGTGCCAACAACCTTGTGCGTGCGCTGTGTGAGGAAGACGTAAATCCTGTGGTTTCCATCCATGACCATGGTTCAGCAGGACATGTGAACTGTCTGTCGGAACTCGTGGAGGAGTGTGGTGGACTTATCGATATGACCAAGTTGCCAATTGGCGACAAGACGCTTTCATCGAAGGAAATCATTGCCAACGAAAGTCAGGAGCGCATGGGCTTGCTCATTCAGGAAGAGCACATCGAGCATGTGCGCAAGATTGCTGAACGAGAGCGTGCTCCACTGTATGTGGTGGGTGAGACAACGGGTGATGCACATTTCGCTTTCGAACAGGGTGACGGCGTGCGTCCTTTCGACTTGGAAGTGAGTCAGATGTTTGGACATTCTCCAAAGACATATATGAAGGATGAGACCGTAGTACGCAAGTACGAGGACGTGTCTTATTCTCTCGACAAGATAGACGAATACTTGGAGCAAGTGCTTCAGTTGGAGGCTGTGGCTTGTAAGGACTGGTTGACCAACAAGGTGGACCGTTCCGTGACGGGTAAGATTGCTCGTCAGCAGTGCCAGGGCGAAATCCAGTTGCCACTCTCCGACTGCGGTGTCGTAGCCCTCGACTATCGTGGTGAAAAAGGTATTGCAACAGCCATTGGTCATGCACCACAGGCAGGTCTTGCTGACCCTGCTGCAGGTAGTGTGCTTTCTGTGGCTGAATCACTGACAAACCTTGTTTGGGCACCAATGGCTGATGGTCTCGACAGCGTGAGCCTCTCTGCCAACTGGATGTGGCCTTGCCGCTCGCAGAAGGGTGAGGATGCTCGCCTCTATGCCGGTGTGGAAGCACTGAGCGACTTCTGCTGTGCACTGCAAGTGAACGTGCCAACGGGTAAGGATTCCCTCTCCATGACGCAGAAATATCCTGACGGTTCGAAGATTGTGAGCCCAGGAACGGTGATTGTGAGCTCGGGCGGCGAGGTAAGCGACGTGAAGAAAGTGGTAAGTCCTGTCTTGGTGAACGATGCAAACACAACACTCTATCATATAGATTTCAGTTTCGACCAGCTCCGCCTCGGTGGCTCTGCCTTTGCGCAGAGTCTGGGCAAGGTGGGCAGCGATGTGCCAACGGTGCAGAATCCTGAATATTTCCGCGATGCGTTCTTGGCAGTGCAGGAACTTGTGAAGAATGAGTTGCTGCTGGCAGGTCACGACATCAGTGCGGGTGGACTCGTCACTACTTTGTTGGAAATGACCTTTGCTAACCAAAAAGGTGGTCTGAATGTGAACTTGAAGGGAATTGCTGAGCCTGACCTCGTGAAAGTGCTTTTCGCTGAGAATCCAGGTGTGGTGATTCAGGTAAGCAACGACCAGAAGGCTGAAGTGGAGAAGGTGCTTGACGAAGCAGGCATCGGTTATGTGGCAATCGGTTATCCAATCGCTGAACGTAAGTTGATTATCAAGAAGGAAAAGAAGGCGTTGACCTATGATATTGACCATCTGAGGGATGTGTGGTATTCCACTTCCTATCGTCTCGATACGAAGCAGAGTTTCAATGGACAGGCTGCAGAACGCTTCAAGAACTATAAGAATCAACCAATCGAACATAAGTTCCCTGCATCGTTCACAGGTAAGCTGTCGCAATATGGCATCAGTGCGGACCGACGTGAACGCACAGGCATCAAGGCTGCTATCATCCGTGAGAAAGGTACGAACGGTGAGCGCGAAATGGCTTACTCGATGTACTTGGCTGGCTTCGACGTGAAGGATGTGATGATGACAGACTTGGTGAGTGGACGCGAAACACTGGAAGACATCAATTTCATCGTGTTCTGCGGTGGTTTCTCCAACAGTGACGTGCTTGGTAGTGCCAAGGGTTGGGCAGGTGCATTCCTCTACAATCCAAAGGCGAAGGCTGCTCTTGATGCTTTCTATGCACGTGAGGATACATTGTCGCTCGGTATCTGCAATGGTTGTCAGTTGATGGTTGAACTCGGTTTGCTCAACAAGGGTGAGTCTCAGCCTGCCGACTATGCCAAGATGCTTCACAACGTGTCGCATAAGTTCGAAAGCGAATTCATTACGCTTCGGATTCCTGAGAACAAGAGTGTGATGTTTGGTTCGCTCAGTGGTAGCAAACTCGGTCTTTGGGTGGCTCACGGAGAAGGCAACTTCTCGCTTCCAATGGCGGAGGACAAGTATCATGTGGTGGCAAAATACAATTATTCAGGTTATCCAGCTAATCCTAATGGTTCCGATTATGATGTGGCTGGTCTTGCCAGTGCTGATGGTCGTCATCTTGCCATGATGCCTCACCTTGAGCGTGCTATCTTCCCTTGGCAGGAAGCTCATTATCCAATGGACCGCAAAAAAGATGAAGTGACTCCTTGGATAGAAGCATTCGTGAATGCAAGGAAGTGGATTGAAAAGAAATTAAATTCTTAAGTAGGTGACCGAACAAACAACTTATCTTCAGCTTTTTACCATCTTTTCCAAAGTGGGACTCTTCACTTTGGGTGGAGGCTATGCGATGGTTCCTTTGATGGAGAAGGAAGTGGTGGACGACAAGCAGTGGTTGGCGCGTGAAGAGTTCATGGATATTTTAGCTGTGGCTCAAGCTACTCCTGGTTTGTTTGCCATGAATATGGCATCGCATATCGGTAATAAATTGAGAGGAGTGAAAGGAGGTATTGTTGCGTCGATGGGCGTGGCAATGCCTTCTATTGTTATTATTCTGTTCATTGCCATGTTCTTTCATGCCTTCAAGGGCAATATCTACATCGAGAAGATTTTCCGAGGCGTTCGTCCTGCTGTGGTTGCATTGATAGCTGCGCCTTGTTTCAAAATGGCAAAATCGGCAAGAATCAATCGCCACAACTTCTGGATTCCTGTTCTTGCTTGTTTGCTCATTGCCGCTTTCGGCGTTTCTCCTATCTGGATAATCCTCGCTGCAGGAGTAGGGGGATATCTTTATGGAAGGATGACCAGCAAGCATAACGAGGAGCATCCCATCAAGTGAAAAGCAAGCTTCACCCTTCTCCTACGTTGTTAATTCGTATATCGAAAATCCATAAAAAGTCAATCTGTAAATCGTAAATCTCCATGATTTTTCTGAAATTGTTCATTGTTTTCTCTAAGATAGGCATCTTCAACTTCGGAGGTGGATATGCCATGTTGTCGTTGATTCAGAATGAGGTGGTGGAGAAAAACCATTGGTTGACAAATTCAGAATTTACTGATATAGTGGCCATCAGCCAAACTACTCCAGGACCTATCGGCATCAACTGTGCTACTTATACGGGCTATACCTCCGTCATCAATGATGGATATCCTGCATGGGCTGCTATCTTGGGTGCTGTGTTGGCATCGATTTCAGTGATGTGGTTGCCATTTATCTTGATGCTTACCATCAGCAAGTTCCTCTTGAAGCATCACAATTCCTATCTTGTTCAGAGTGTTTTCCGTGTGATGCGTCCAGCCATCGTGGGATTGATAGCTGCCGCTGCCCTTCTTTTGATGTCGAAGGAAAACTTCAGCAGTTGGGATGAAAGTCCATTTGCTTTCATCGTCAGCATCCTCATCTTCCTCTTCGCTTTTGTAGGTACTCGTCTCTACAAAATCCATCCCATCCTCATGATTGTTCTCTGCGGTATTGCAGGACTGCTGATTTACTAAGTATCTCCTCTTCAAATGGCGAGGGGAGCAGATTGTTGGGAATGAGGACTGGGAGTTACTGAAAGCTATATCTATTTTGCAAAAGCACAGAGCCACAAAGGAATCTATACTTCGTATCATCATATTAGTCTAAGAACATGAAGCATCTTTTGGCATTTATTCTCGTTTTGTTTTTCTTTTTCACGATGGTGAAAGCGCAGGAATTGAAGCCACGCTTGGTGGTGATGACAGATATTGGTCCTGCTGAGGTGGAACCAGACGATAATGAGTCGGCTGTCAGACTGCTATCCTACGCTGACCGTTTCGAAATAGAAGCGATTTGCACCACTATCGGATGGAATTGCGACCCTTATCCTGCTGCTTGGGCAGATTATCTCTATCGGGTGGTCGATGCCTACGAAAAGGATGTGAACAATCTCATGCGACGTTCTGGACAGAAAGACTTCTTGCCCATTCAAAAGGAGAATGGCAAACAAAAGCTTGGCTATTGGCCAAGTGCAGAATACTTGCGTTCGCGTGTCATGATGGGAAGTCAGAGGGCAGGCATTGCTGTGATTGGTGAAGGAAACGATTCGCCTGGAAGTGATTTCTTAATCAAATTGGCTCAGGAAGATGACCCACGTCCAATATGGGTAACATCGTGGGGAGGTTCAAACACTTTGGCACAAGCGATTTGGCGTGTGAAACAAACAGCTACTGAGGAAGAGTTGAAAGCATTTGTTCGGAAGTTCCGCATCTATACAATCACCGACCAAGACATGCAGTACTCCATGCGCATGAACCGTGCTTATAGTTCCCACCAATGGTTGCGACAAGCATTTGCGGACGACCTTCTTTTCATTTGGGACGAGTCTGCTTGGCTGAACCAAAACGAACTGGGTAAGCAAAATTGGAAATCATACGAATCACTCATTCAAAACCACGGGAATATGGGTAAGGTTTATCCAACTTTCAAATGGGGAGTGGAAGGTGATACACCCAGTTTTTTGCATCTCATGCCAAACGGACTGAACAATCCAGAAGACCCAACTCAAGTGGGGTGGGGAGGTTATCACATATTGGGCATGGCTCCTGATAGCATCACCCGTGCTTGGACGAACTGGCAGCAACCTACAAAAGGCATTTCCAATGACTATGAGCATCGCTTTTATCCCGATGAATTCGACGATTTTGCTGCTCGCATGGCATGGGCTAACGATGGCAAAGGCAATACGAATCCTGTAGTGATTGTCAACGGGAAAAAGGGAGTGGCAGCCATCTATATGAAAGCAAAAGCTGGCAAGGACCTTTTGCTCGATGCCTCTCGTTCGAAAGATGTAGAAGGTGATGAGCTGAGCTTCTCGTGGTGGCAACAAAAAGAAGCGGGTTCCTTCCATTCACCTGCTGTAATCGAAGGAACCACTACCTCCAAGGCTCGAATTCATTTGCCTGAGCAATCCAAAGGGAAAGAACTTCACATCATTTGTGAAGTACACGATAATGGTGCATTCCATCTCGTTAGCTATCGACGTATCATTATCCAAGTCAAGTAGTGCTACGGGTTGAGGCAAATACGCATGATTTTTTCAAATTCAGTTTGCCGAAAAGTGAAAAATCACTATCTTCGCAAAATCATGCTTATTGTTCAGTGAAAATACTGAACTACAACTTACTAAAATCAGTAAATCGTCAATCTTTAAATCAGTAAATCAATATGTTGCGTTTCAAAAGAATTCTTCTCAAACTGAGTGGCGAGAGCCTTCAGGGAGAACAGGGTTACGGAATCGACCCTAAGCGAATCAGTGAGTATGCACAGCAGGTGAAGGAAATTCACGACATGGGTGTGCAAGTAGGTATTGTCATCGGAGGTGGAAACATTTTCCGCGGTTTGCAGGGCTCGGGCAAGGGTTTCGACCGCGTGAAGGGCGACCAGATGGGTATGCTTGCCACCGCCAT
>OMTC01000416.1 GCA_900313845.1 uncultured Prevotellaceae bacterium | reverse complement strand
AGACGAGCGCAGCAGAAACACCGTGCGCAACAATTTCAACCACGATGCCGTTATCAGTTCGAAACTGGTGAAGGGAAAAGAGGAGGAAGGACAGAAATTCCGCGATTACTTCGACTTCAGTGAACCACTCAAGCATTGTGCTTCCCACCGTCTGCTTGCCATGCGCCGCGGAGAGGCAGAAGGAATCCTCCGCATCAGCATTTCGGGCGACGACGAGCTTTGCCTCGAACGTCTCGACCGCCAATGGGTGCGCAGTCATTCAGAATCATCCGATTATGTGGCAGAGGCGATGGAGGACGGATTCAAGCGTCTGCTGAAGCCATCGATAGAGACAGAATTCGCGAATTCATCGAAAGAAATTGCCGATCAGGAGGCCATCCGCATCTTCGTACGTAATCTGGAACAGTTGCTGATGTCGGCACCTCTTGGACAAAAGCGAGTGATGGGTATTGACCCAGGTTTCCGCACAGGATGCAAGGTGGTTTGTTTGGATGCCGAAGGCAATTTGCTTCATAACGAAGCCATCTTCCCCCACACGGCAGGACCAAACGGACGAGAAGCTGCAGCCAACAAGATTTGGACACTCACCAAACAATACAAGACGGAAGCCATTTCGATTGGTAACGGTACGGCAAGTCGCGAGACAGAGGATTTCATCCGTGGATTGGGACTTCCAAAGAGCATCGAGGTGTTTGTGGTGAGCGAAGACGGTGCTTCCATCTATTCCGCATCGAAGGTGGCACGCGAGGAATTCCCTGACTACGACGTGACGGTACGCGGTGCCGTGAGTATTGGACGACGACTGATGGACCCTCTTGCCGAACTCGTGAAGATTGACCCAAGTTCCATCGGTGTAGGACAATATCAGAAGGATGTGAACCAAACGGAACTGAAGAAATCTCTCGACCAGACCGTGGTGAGTTGCGTGAACAAAGTGGGTGTGAATGTCAACACGGCATCCAAGCATCTCCTCACCTATATCAGTGGACTGGGTCCGCTCCTTGCACAGAACATTGTGAACTACCGCGCTGAAAATGGAGCTTTCAAGAACCGAAAGCAGCTGCTCAAGGTGCCACGCATGGGACAGAAAGCATTTGAACAAAGTGCGGGATTTCTGCGTATCAGCGGTGGTGACCAGCCTCTCGACAACTCTGCCGTGCATCCAGAATCCTACCACATCGTGGAACAAATGGCAAAGGACCAGCATTGCACGGTGGCACAACTGATGGAAAGCAAGGAAACACGTGCAAAAGTGGATTTGAAGCACTACGTTACAGCCGAAGTGGGTATGCCAACGCTGCAAGACATCATGCAGGAACTCGACAAGCCAGGACGCGACCCACGCCAACAACTCAAGGCTTTTGCATTCAGCGATGCTGTGAAAACACTCGAAGACGTGCGTGAAGGCATGATTCTTCCTGGTATCATCACCAACATCACCAATTTTGGCTGTTTTGTGGATGTGGGTGTTCACACAAAAGGACTTGTCCATATCAGTGAACTTGCCGACCGTTTTGTGAAGGACCCAACCGAAGTGGTCACATTGCACCAGCAAGTACAAGTGAGGGTGTTAAGCGTGGATTTGAAACGCGAGCGAATGTCGCTTTCCATGAAAGGACTTTCATAAAAAATGTGCGTTGAAATCGCAGAAAACACATTTGTACCACGAAAAAGATACATATCGGTAGTGGTGTGTAGGATTTAACTTTCATTAACGCAACTTTGCGTGTGTTTTTTCTATAAAAAATATAGGGAATTATAAGAAACGCGTATATTTGCATCGAAAAAACTAAAATAAGAAAAAAGATAGTAGTTTAAGATGAAGATGCAAACACGAAATGTGCAAGCATTCTTCGACAGAGTAACAGACCTTTTCTAAGTTGTTTAGAATTTGCTGCAATGACAATGCAGCAGTGACAGCTGCTTCCAATTGATTTGGAGGCAGCTGTTTTTTTTCTGAGAGGGGGAGGATGTGGCTGAGCCACATCGTACGGAGAAAACAAGGGATTAGGGGAATAGGGACGGAGGAACGAGGGAAGGTTTTTCGTGCAGAACTTGCGAGATTTTACTGAAGAGGATGCGAGGATTTACTGAAGGGCAGGTGGGGATGATCTGAGGCGCATTTGTGGATTGACTGAACCGCTCCTTTGGATTCAACTAG
>OMTC01000006.1 GCA_900313845.1 uncultured Prevotellaceae bacterium | reverse complement strand
TTCGTACCTTTGCAGCGGAAAAGAAAACAGAAAAATAATTCTTGAATCTTAATCCTAAATTCATTATTATAACTATGTCACAAGTAGTAAAACAACTCACCGAACTCATCGGTAACACCCCTCTCCTTCAGTTGGAGAAGTACTCAGCAGAAAAAGGACTGGAAACACCCGTCATCGTCAAGATAGAATTCTTCAACCCTGGCGGAAGCGTAAAGGACCGCATCGCCCTCGCAATGATTGAGGACGCAGAAAAGAAAGGCATCCTCAAGCCAGGAGCAACCATCATAGAGCCAACCAGCGGTAACACGGGCGTAGGACTCGCACTCGTTGCAGCTGTGAAGGGTTACAAACTGATTCTTACCATGCCTGAAACCATGAGTGTGGAGCGTCGCAACCTCGTGAAGGCATACGGAGCTACCGTGAAACTCACCTCTGGTAAGGACGGTATGCCTGGAGCCATCAAGGCAGCAGAAGAACTGCGCGACTCCATCCCTGGCAGTGTTATCCTCCAGCAGTTTGAGAATGCCGCAAACCCTCAGCGTCACTACGAAACTACAGGTCCTGAGCTATGGAAACAGACAGATGGTAAAATCGACATCTTCGTAGCAGGCGTAGGTACAGGTGGCACCATCTCAGGCGTAGGCAAATACCTCAAGGAGCAGAACCCTAACGTGAAAGTCTATGCCGTTGAGCCATCTGCATCACCAGTTCTCAACGGTGGCAAGAGCGGTCCACACAAAATTCAAGGCATCGGTGCTGGATTCGTTCCTAAGACCTACGATGCAAACGTCATCGACGAAGTAATCGATGTGGATAACGATGATGCCATCCGCACCAGTCGTCAGTTGGCTGCCACCGAAGGACTCCTCGTCGGTATATCGTCAGGTGCATCAGCTTTCGCTGCCACCCAGTTGGCACTGCGTCCAGAGAACAAGGGAAAGACTATCGTAGCACTCCTTCCAGACACGGGCGAACGCTACCTCTCCACCGTCCTCTACGCTTTTGAGGAATACCCACTATAAGCCCCCTCCAAACCTCCCCGAGGGGAGGCTAAAATAATAGTTGCCAATAGATTCAGTGATAAAAGTAACTTCCTTCTCCTCCCCTCGGGGAGGACGGGAAGGGGCTTATTCATTAATTTACTACATGGACTTTATTATTGCTGACAATCAGGAGATTACCCGTTTTGCTGTAGAACATCTGCTTGATGGATTTCCGGGCAAGCGAATCCTGCATGCGTCTAAGAAAACAGAGCTCATCGAGCAACTCAAAGAACACGAACAGAGTGTGGTCATTATCGACTACACCCTGTTTGACTTTTTTGATGCCCAGAACCTGCTCATTATCAGTCAGCGTTTCCCCACTGCCAACTGGCTCCTCTTCAGCGACGACCTCACCGACAGTTTCCTGCGCACCATCGCTTACCAAAGTCAAAACATGAGCATCCTCTTCAAGGACGCACCATTGCGCGAATTTACCGAAGCCATCCGTTCCATCCTTAGCGGCAGACGCTATTTCTGCCAGCGCGTCACCGAGATTCTCCTTGCCCAGAAGTTGCGAGAAGAAGAATCACCTTCCACCCTCACAGCCACCGAAATTGAAGTGATGCGAGCCATCGCTCAGGGAAAGACAACCAAGGAAATTGCCAACGAACGCTTCTCCAGCATCCATACCATCAACACTCATCGCAAAAATATCTTCCGCAAATTACAAGTCAATACCGCACACGAAGCCATCAAAGTGGCGATGCGCTCAGGACTCATCGACGAGTCCGACTATTTCATTTAGAAATTAAAAACTTGGGATATTTTTCAACCACGAATTACTCGAATTAAACGAATTTCTGTTTTTAATTTAATCTAATTTCTCTAATTTGAAAAATGCCAGCATTTTTGTTCGTGAAATCTGATTAAATAATTTTTTTATAATTCGTTTAATTCGAGAAATTCGTGGTTGATTATAATCCCAAGTTTTTTAAATCATTACTTACTATTCCAGACCCTTTGCTTTTTTCAGTCGTTCGGCAATGGCATATTGAAGGGCGGCGGCATCTTCATCACCTTGTGCGGAAAGAATATCTCCGAAAAGTTGATGGGCACTGATATTCTTAGGTTTAAGACTGGTGCAGCGGTCGAGGTCGGCAGCAGCGGCATCGAGTTCTCGCATATTGAAAAGGATTTTTCCACGGGTATAGAGTGCCTTAAAACTATGGGGAGCAATACGGAGGGCTTCGTTGATGTTGTGAAGAGCTTTGGTGAGTCGTCGCTGGGAGAGTTGAACGCGGCTCTTACCAATGAGAGCCTCCACACACTGAGGATTGAGGGAAAGTGCCTTCGTGTAGTTGGCAATGGCTGAGCGTGCATCATCCATCTCGATGCTTTGTTCTGCCAAATGTACGTATTCTTCAGCCAACTTATTGAGCTGACGCTGCTTCTCCTTGAGTTCTGCTTCCATCGTCTCCAATCGATTCGTGAGAGAATCAATGGTGTCTCGTTGCGTAGTAATGATGGAGAGTTTCTTGCGGATGAGTCGCTTTGCCCAAGGCTTTTCTATGTCGTAACGGGAGTGCATGGCACGGATGAGCTGTTCGAGCGCTTCCTCGAAATTGCAGGCATCGAACGCTTGGGCAGCATCGTGATACTGAATGTCGGCTTCGGCTCGACGCAATGCCACTTCCACAGCATGTTGGTCGTTAAATTGTTGGGAAAAAGTAACGACATTAGGATTTACGAAGATGTCGGCAAAATTCAGTTCCTGAGAGAGAGAAAGTCCTTCAAGACTACGGCATCGACTGAGCGCCACGTAGGTTTGTCCACCTGCAAAAACACCACCCGAGAAATCAACATTCACGTGGTCGAAAGTGAGTCCCTGACTCTTATGAATGGTGATTGCCCATGCAAGACGGAGTGGGAACTGCTTAAACACACCGAGTTCTTCTTCCTCTATTTTCTTTTCCTTCTCGTTGTAAGTGTAGCGCACATTTTCCCAAATCTCGCGCTCCACATCATGGTGCTTGCCATCTTCCGTCATGACATAGATGAACTTACCATCCACATCAATACCTTCTATCATACCAAGCGAACCATTTACCCATCGCTTATCGCGGTCGTTCTTGATGAAAATGACCTGCGCACCCACTTTCAGTTGCAGTTCGAGCAAAGTGGGGAGAGAATTCTCAGGGAATTCTCCTTGAATCTCTCCTCTGAACGTCTGCACGTCACCCTCAAGAGCAGATAGTCGGGATTGATTGATGAAATCGACGGTATCGCGACGGGCTGCAAGGGTGATGGTAAGTGCCGAAGGATCGCTTTCGGTTTTGTTCTCGCTTTCGTTTCTTACTTGGCAGTTGATGAGCTGAAGGTCGGCTTTAGTAGCAGTGTTGGTACGGATATGGTCGAGAACAGAAACGAATACTTTGTCGGTTTGACGATACACCTTTGTGAACTCAATGGAGACCAGTTTCATTTCCTGAAAAACACGAGCGGAAAAGAAATAAGGTGTCTCATAGAATCGGCTGAGAATATCGCGCTCATCACGCTTTACAACAGGTTCCAACTGGAAGATGTCGCCCACAAAAAGCATCTGTTTTCCACCGAAAGCTTGACGCTGATTGCCAGAATAAGTACGAAGAATACGGTCGATGAAATCAATGATGTCAGCTCGAACCATTGAAATTTCATCGATAATAATCAGTTCCACTTCACGAACCAACTTGCAATGCTCCTTATTATATTTAAGGAACTCACGGAGTTTACGCCCCGCATAGCGTGGATCATCGGGAACAAGGGGATGAAAAGGAAGTTTAAAGAAGCTATGAAGGGTGGCACCGCCTGCATTGATAGCAGCAATGCCTGTGGGTGCCAGCACCACGTACTTCTTCTTGGTGTGCTCGCAGATGTATTTCAAGAAAGTCGATTTGCCAGTTCCAGCCTTTCCTGTGAGGAAAAGGGAGTTGGAAGTGAACTGAACAAGATTCAGTGCATTTCGAAACTGCGGGTTCTGGGTGTCGATTTCTATCTGCATGCCAAAATAAATGAAGAGTGAAAAATGAAGAATGAAGAATCACTATTCATTCTTCAACAAAACATATCTTATTGAGATGGGATTGTAAAAATGTTTTTAATCGTAGTTGGAGTATATGTAATCAGAATCCGAAAGAAGATAATCGAGGGAGTCCATCTCTAATGAATCTTCATAATCACCCTCGTAGGTTTCGGAGAGGATTTCCTCCTTCATTTCAGGGAACTTGCCATGATAATGCTTGAAATTACTGTCGTGCATCACCTTATCCATAAAATAGCCGAAGATAGGAAGAGCTGTGCGGCTACCCTGACCTAAGGCTCCTGTGCGGAAATGGATACTTCGGTATTCGCCACCGAACCATGCTCCACCCACCAAATAAGGAGAGCAACCGACAAACCAAGCATCGGAATGGTTGGAGGAGGTACCAGTCTTTCCACCAAACTCAGTGTCGTAGCAATGGATGTATTCCCACAAAGCTTGAGTCGTGCCTCCAGGCTCATGCATTCCAGCCCAAAGCAATCGCTGCATATAGAACGCAGTTCGATAGTTCATGGCACGTTTTGGAAGTGGCACTTCGTTCTGGCAATTATAGATGATATTGCCTTCACGGTCAACGATTTGAGTGACAAGTATCGGGTCGCGTTGCATACCATCGTTCATCACACAGCAATAGGCATCGATGAGTTCAAGGAGTGTCACATCGCTGGCACCGAGCGCCAAAGAAGGTAGGTTCTCAAGCTTGCTCTTGATACCCATGCGTTTCGCCATGTTGATGACATAAGGAATGCCTGCTTCCTGCCCAAGTTTCACAGCAATGGTATTGATGGAACGGGCAAAGGCAGCACGAAGCGTGACGTATGCATTCGTGCAATAGCCATTGGCGTTATGAGGTGTCCAATAGCCGTTCTTGCCCTTGGAATCCGTCACAGGGATGGAGATGTAACTGTCTTGCCGACGGTCGGTTGGTGTGAGTCCGAGCACTTCCATCGCTGCCGCATAGACAAAGAGTTTGAAGGTGGAACCAGGCTGTCGCATGGCTGTCACCTTGTCGTATTTCCATGCATTGAAATCGATGTCGCCCACCCAAGCTCTCACGAAGCTGGTCTGTGGTTCCATCGCCACAAATCCGCAGTGCATCTGGCGAACCATGTAGCGGATGGAGTCCATCGTACTGATTTCGCACTCCATCGTACGGTCGGGAGTATCGTAGGTGAAAAGCTTCACGGTGTGAGGCTGATTCATGTAGAAGTCAATGGAATCAGGCTGATTCGGGTATTTCTTCTCAAGAATCTTGTAATAGGATGAGTTCTTGGCAATGTTCTCGATGAAATTCGGAATCTCACGTCCATATTCATCTCGCCAAGGGGTGCGTCCACGCCAATGTTGGTCGAAACGCTGCTGAAGCACACGCATCTGCTTGAGCACGGCTTCCTCGGCATACTTCTGCAAACGCGTGTCAACCGTAGTGTAGATTTTCAGACCATCGGCATAGAGGTTGATATTGTTTTCCTTGCACCAATCAGCAAGGTAGTCCTTGAGCTTTTCACGGAAATACTGAGCTTGTCCGTCGTAGGTGTTTTCAACGCTATAACTGAGGTCCATCGGTAGTTGCGAAATAGAGTCACACTCTTGTTTTGTAAGGCTACCATACTTTCGCATGTTGTTGAGAACCACGTTTCTACGTGCCAAACTATTCTTTGGATTGACCTTCGGATTATAGGTGGTGGTGGCTTTCAGGAGTCCTACCAAAGTAGCACACTGCTGAGGATTGAGTTGGTCGGGAGTCGTGTTGAAATAGGTTTTTGCAGCTGTCTTGATACCAAACGCATTGCTTCCGAAGTCAACGGTATTGAGATAGAGCGTGAGGATGTCCTTCTTGCTATAGAGATTCTCAATCTTGATGGCAGTAATCCACTCTTTCGACTTCATGATGAGTATTTTCAGCACAGGCACTCGACCTAACACACTGGTGGAATACTGTGAGCGCATCTTGAAGAGGTTCTTCACCAACTGCTGCGTGATCGTGCTGGCTCCTCGGGCATTACCCTTAAGCATATCCTTGAAGGCTGCAAACAATCCTCCGTAATCGATGCCATGATGCAGATAGAAACGTTCATCTTCCGTACTTATCAGCGCATCAATCATGTAAGGAGATATTTCCTCAAACTGCACAGGAGAACGATTCTCATTGAAGAACTTTCCAATGAGCACACTGTCAGCACTATAGATAAGAGAAGCTTCATCGTTGATAGGGTTTTCGATAATTTCCATATCAGGCGACTTGCCAAAGAGTCCCAAGAAATCAACATCCACGGCTCTCAAATAGAGGAAGAAGAGAACGATGAATGTGGCTATGGGAGTGACAATTCGCTGATACCAACGCCCTCGATACTGAGCTTTGTACCAAAACCAAGCACGGCTCAAGCCATGTCCTATTGCTTTGAAAACATTAATCATAGGTGATGTAAATTAAAAAATAAAAAGTAAAAACTCTCACTCTTCATTTTTAATTTTTCATTTTTATTATTTCATTGATGGAAGAAATCGCTTCCTCCACGGATGTATCGTCAAGATTCAGCCAATGAATATCCTCATCGTGCTTGAACCATGTCATTTGCTTCTTCGCGTACACGCGCGTGTTCTTTTTTATTCTTTCTACAGCCATCGGCAATGCCCATTCCCCATCAAGCACCTTGAAGAGTTCCTTATAACCAACTGTATTGAGAGAATTCAGATGCTTCAGATGATAAACGCTTCTCACTTCTTCCATCAGCCCTTCCTTCATCATCTCATCCACACGTTGGTTGATTCGCTGGAACAGCACTTCTCTACTTCGCATCAATCCGATTTTCACGATGCGGAAAGGACGCTCCTTCTGAGTATGGGTGCGGAACGAACTGAAAGGCTTGCCCGACTGATAATAGATTTCCAGCGCATGCACAATACGTTTTTGATTCTTTAAATCCACTATCGCATAGTAGTCGGGGTCTATCATTCGCAATTCGGCTTTCAACACATCGAGCCCTTCGTTTCTCAAACGTTCATGCATCAAATTCCTCACGTCGTCGCTGATGGTTGGAATATCGTCGATTCCCTTGCAAACTGCATCGATATACATCATGCTTCCGCCCGACATGAGTGCTACATCGTGCGTCTTGAAATGATTGTCCAACAGTTGCAGAACCTCGCTTTCAAACTGAGCAGCACTGTAATACTCATCCAGCTCCAGTTGATGCACAAAATAGTGTTTCACTTCTCGAAGTTGCTCTTCAGTAGGTGCAGCAGTGCCGATTCGTATCGTCTTGTAAATCTGACGTGAATCAGCCGAAATGATGGGAGAAGACAAGAGCTTAGCCAAAGAAAGACTAAGCTCTGTTTTTCCGACCGCCGTTGGACCTAAGAGAACAACCAGGGTTTTCATAACAATCTCCTGTTGAATGAAACATCAAAACACACGAAAGGGTTCTCAATTACTGAAACGGATCACCATCACTGATGTCAAGTCCTTCCATGTCGATATCTTCATCACTGATACCATCGCCGAACATATCATCATCGTCCATGATACCAGCATTCGTGTCAACTTGAATAGGATTGCGAGCAAAGAGTTCGTCGAAGTCGAGTTGTTGTGCAGGAGGATTCCCTAATTGACGAGACACCTTTGGCTCCTTTAAACTCTTACCCATGATGATTTCAGAGAGTTCGATGAAGAAAACACGGTCTCCCAGCGGGTCGAATGTATATAGCAGATGCTGCTTTTCCTCTTCCACAAAATCACTGATACGAGTCTTTGCCATCACGTATGAATCCTCATCGGAACTGGTACTCATATCCTCGAGTGTGATTTCCTGACATTTCTCCCAACCATTCTCACAGATGGTGAAAGAAGTGATTTGGTCGTCATTATAACCACACGATTTCAATATTGCCTTGTGGAAATCAAGGAAAGTGGCATCGGAGTCAATCTTTATTTCTCGCATGAAGTCTTCCACCTCATCGGAAATCAATATGAATCTGTAAACCATGGTATGTAAATTTATAATGAAGAATGAAGAATGAAGAATTAAAATTACTTAAACTAAAATACATTCTTCATTTTTCATTCTTCATTCTTAATTTTCTTATCGAATAATTCCTCTTTGAGAACTCTTAACAAATTCGATGATATACCTCACCTCTGGACCCAGTTCAATACCATATTCGATTTGCTCGATAGCTTCTTGAACGGTGAGGTTGCTGTTATAAATCAAGCGATAGGTGTCGTGAATGTCCTCAATGATATTAGGTGGGAACTTGCGACGACGCAGACCCACAATATTGAGTCCTGCATAAGCAATAGGCTCTTTACCAGCAATGATGAAAGGAGGGATGTCTTTGCTCGTACGACTTCCACCCTGCACCATCGTGTAGCCACCAACATGACAGAACTGATGCACAAGCACCGAAGCAGAGATGATGGCATTGTCATCCACAATCACCTCACCACCCAGTTTGGTAGAGTTTCCCATGATGATACCACTGCCAAAAAGGCAATCGTGAGGGATGTGTGCATTCTCCATGATGAGGTTGTTGGAACCCACCACGGTCTTACCTTTCGCAGCAGTACCACGGTTGATGGTCACATTCTCACGTATCTTATTGTTATCACCAATCTCCGCTGTGGTTTCCTCACCACGGAATTTCAAATCCTGAGGGATAGCACCAATCACTGCTCCTGGGAAGATATGATTGCCACTGCCCATACGGGTACCACTCAAGAGAGTAACACTATTCATCAGCACATTGTTATCACCTATCACCACATTTTTATCAATGTAGCAGAAAGCACCAATCTCACAGTTTTCACCGATCTGTGCTTCAGGATCAATATATGCTAAAGGACTAATTTTTGCCATATTCCGTTTTATTTATTTTTAGTTTAATTATTTTGTCTTTAAAGCCACCGTTTTTAAAAATTTCGTTTTTAAAACAACTGAGTCTTCGCAAGATAGCTTTTCTATTCACTTATTCTTCACAATCGAAGCGGTGAATTCAGCTTCCGCTACCACATTGTCGCCCACGAAAATAAGTCCTCGCATCGACGAAATGCCTCTCCGTACAGGAGCCAGCAGCTTCACAAGGAAGATAAGCGTATCGCCTGGTACCACCTTGTGGCGGAATCTCACGTTGTCAATCTTTGCGAAGTAAGTGGACCAGCGCTCAGGTTCATCCACAGAATTGAGCACCAAGAGTCCGCCTGCTTGTGCCATTGCCTCCACAAGCAGCACACCTGGCATCACGGGTTCCTGAGGGAAATGTCCCAAGAAGAATGGTTCGTTCGAAGTCACATTCTTGACACCCACAATATAGTTATCGTGAATATCAATCACCTTATCCACCAACTGCATCGGATAGCGGTGCGGAAGCAATTCGCGAATGCGATTCACATCCATCACCGGTGCCTTGTTTGGATCGTACTCTGGCACTTGCACCTCATGCTTCTTGATGTCCTTGCGAATCTCACGCGCAAACTTATTATTGATAGTGTGACCAGGTTTCGTGGCAATCACACGACCTCGGATAGGACGTCCCACGAGTGCCAAGTCACCGATGATGTCGAGCAACTTATGGCGAGCCGTTTCGTTAGGCCAAGTCAAAGGCTTGTTGTTGAGATAGCCCAAATGATGCGCATCCTTATGAGGCACACCAATCTGGTCAGCCAATGCATCGTAACGCTCCTGCGTCAACTCATTCTCATAAATCACGATGGCATTGTCGAGGTCGCCACCCTTGATGAGACCGAGGTTGAGCAATGGTTCAATTTCTCTCACAAAAACGAATGTGCGAGCAGAAGCCACTTCCTCAGCAAAATCTTCCACGTGCTCCAACACAGCAAACTGACTTGCCAGCACCTTCGAGTTGAAAGCAATCTGGGCATTCACACTGAATTCCTCATCTGGCAGAATGAGCAGATGCTCACCATGCTCGCCCTTCACCTCAATCTTATGCTTTACAATAAAGTATTCTTTGTCAGCATCCTGTTCCACCAAACCTACGCGTTGGATTTCCTGAACGAAAATCAAAGCAGAACCATCAAGGATGGGCATTTCTGGACCATCCAACTGAATCAAACAGTTGTCGATTCTCGAAGCATAAAGAGCAGCCATCGCATGCTCAATCGTACTTACCTTCACACCGTCCTTCAACAATACTGTGCCGCGCTGAGTGTCAGCCACATTTTCTGCCAAACAGTCGATGATAGGCTTATTTTCCAAGTCAATACGCTGAATCTTGTATCCATGATGAGGAGGGGCAGGCATGAATGTAGCTGTAATAAACTCACCCGTGTGCAAACCCTTTCCCTTCACGGTAAAACTATCCTTCAGTGTTAGTTGTTTCATTGTATGTTCGTTTTCGTTTTATTCTTTATATGTAGTTTTAATTTCAGTCTTTCAGTAAGCTTCCGTTCTGTTTCTTTCTGTAAGCTTCCGTTAGTTTCTCCGTAAGCTTCGGCTCTGCCGAAGCCCCCCTTCATTCTACTCCCCTCGCCCTTCGGAGAGGGGTTGGGGGTGAGGCTTTTTTTATTTCATTTTCATCTCCTCCAACTGCCTTTTCAGCTCAGCCACTTCCTTCAGCAAATCAGGAAGTTGTTTCAAGGCAGCCGCCTGCTTAGCAAAGAGCTTGTGTTCCACAGCAGGATAACCCATCAGCACATTTCCTCCTTGGCGAACAACCAAGGTATTTGTCAATCCCGATTGAGCACCCACATGCGTGCGAGGACCGATTGTGAGATGTCCACTCACTCCCACCTGTCCTCCAAGCATACACCATTCGCCAATCTTCGAAGTTCCTGCCACGCCTACCTGAGCCGACATCACCGTGTTGGCACCCACATCCACGTTGTGTGCTATCTGCACGAGGTTGTCGAGCTTCACGCCGTGACGAATAATGGTGGTTCCCATGGTAGAACGGTCCACACAAGTGTTGGCACCTATTTCCACATCATCCTCAATGGTTACGATTCCTATCTGAGGAATCTTCTCGTAGCCATTAGCCGTAGGAGCAAAACCAAATCCATCAGCACCAATCACAACACCTGCATGAAGTGTGATTCTCGAACCCAACTTGCAATCGTGGTAAATCGTCACGTTTGGATAGATGGTGCAATCCTCACCTATCGTCACATTGTCTTCAACCACCACATTCGGATAGATAGCAGTGCCGCGACCAATCTTCACGTTATCGCCGATGTATGCCAAAGGAGCCACATAGCAGTCCTCGCCAATCTCAGCCGATTCCGAAATGATTGCCTTCTCGCTAATGCCCGTCTTCTTCTGCTGCATGGACTGATACATCGTCAGCAACTTTGCCACTGTCTCGTAAGCATTATCCACACGAATCAGTGTGGCTTCCACAGGCTGCTGAGCCACGAAGTCACGATTCACGAGCACAGCGCTCGATTTTGTCTCATAGAGATAATGTTCGTATTTGGAATTAGACAAGAAGGAAATCGCACCAGGAGTTCCCTCTTCTATCTTTGCAAAAGTAGTGATTTGCACACTTGCATCCCCTTCAATTGTTCCACCCACAAGTGCTGCAATTTGTTCCGCTGTAAATGTCATTGATTAAATAATAGCTTTTTATCCCGAAAAATATCGGGTCATTTCTTGTTAGACACCAAGGTCTTATCCTACGAATAAACGCTCTGCCTTGAGTGTCACTCTCAGTTATTCACTATGCATACACATGCTCACGCGCATACACAACTTTGCAAATTTACAAAAAGAAATCCGTCCTCTCACTATTTTTCTTTCTTTTTTTTCCAATTCTCTGCAAATTACACGCCTATTCAACACATTATCATCAAAAATGAACATATAATTTTGCAGATAAGCCTTTCTTTCCTCTTCACGCTCAGTCCGCTTCATTTGTTAAAACTTTTTAACAGACATCTCATTTTAACATAAAACTTTTTTAGCACTCAAAAATCTTTCGTAATATTGCAAATTCATTTACATTGACTTTTTATTTTAATAAGTCCATCGCCAAATGATTTGAGATAATTTGTGGAAATATGTTGACTAAAAAAACCAATAACTAATGAAACTAAAGACCAAACTCCTTGCTGCAACACTTCTCTCCATGTGTTCCATGTCTCTTCTTTGGGCAGGCAACACCATCAAGAGTGTCACGCAGTGCACAGAAAGCGTAAGTCTCACAGACGCAGTAGATTACGTCATCACAGGCACCACACCTTTTGCCACCACGGGAAGCATCGACATCGTCAATGCCGACGCAGTTGTCATCTTCAAGTCGCTCAAACCTTCCAAGGCAAAAACC
The DNA here is from genome assembly GCA_900313845.1 of uncultured Prevotellaceae bacterium. Lineage (GTDB taxonomy): Bacteria > Bacteroidota > Bacteroidia > Bacteroidales > Bacteroidaceae > UBA3839. The sequence continues at coordinate 2,794 of OMTC01000006.1, read as the reverse complement.
TATCTCGGCAACATCAAAATCAATGGTGCAAAAGCTGTGGATGGCACCAACTGCTGGCTCGAAATCTACGACAACGGAGCCATCGTCTATCCTCATGCCGAACTCTCCTTCCGTCCGCTCACCGTCTTTACGGAAAGCAATTTCGGAGGCGACGCCATCAATTCCTTCGTACCTTACACCACCTACACCACTGGCGATTGGGTGAACAACGTTCGCTCCATCAAGTTGAAGCGTGGTTACATGGCAACCATCGCCACCAACGCCAACGGCTTGGGATGGAGCAAGTGCTTCATCGCTCAGGACGAGGACAAGGAAATCGACTTCGCGAAAGTCACATACGGCAAATACATCAGCGGACGTGCAGGATTCATCCGTGTCTTCCCTTGGCGCCGCGTCACCAAGAAAGGAACGGCAGGCGACCCAGGTCAGTTCGGCCAACTCAACGCCACTTGGCGCTACGGATGGGACGGACAGGGCTATGCATCCGAGGACTTCGAGTACATTCCTCAGCACCACCACGAAGGATGGCCTTCATGGAACGAAATCAATGGACGCACAGGTGTCAACACCATGCTTGGCAACAACGAGCCCGACAACTCGGGTGACTCCCGTGAGAAATACACCCCTGTGGAGGACATCGAGAACGTGTTCTTCAAGAGCGGCTCATGGGCAAACGCCTACGCCAGTGGTTTCCGTGTGGGTTCTCCAGCCATGTCGGGCAGTGCTCGCAACAGTTGGCTGACCACCTTCATGAACTTCTGCAATGAGTACAACTACCGCATCGACTTCATTGCCGACCACATCTACTGGTACAGCCCTGGTTCCAGCTATTCAGGCGACATCAGCTCCACCTCCAACCACTTTGGAGGTCGCCCTGTGTGGCTCACCGAGTTCAACAACGGTGCCAACTGGACCAGCGAAACATGGCCTACCTCCGACCGTTCCTATTCCACAGCCAACGCAAACCATCAGCTCGAGCGCCTTTCTAACATCATCACTGCACTCGAAGCCAACAACAAACTGGAGCGTCATGCCGTTTACAACTGGGTGCAGGATTGTCGTAACATCGTGCTCAACGGTGCGCTCACCAAGGCTGGCGAATGGTTCGCAAATCTGAAGTCGAACACCGCCTACAGCGATGCTAACGAATACACCATGGGATGGAACTACAAATCCCCAACCGACCTCACCGTCAACTTCTACAAGTCCAGCAAGCGCGTCGAGCTCAAGTGGAACAACCTCAACGGCAAGCAGACCGACTCCACCCTTGTGGAGCGCAAGCTCGATGGCGAAAAGACCTGGAAGGTCATTGGTGTGAAGGGTTTGCAGAACAGGACTGATGTTACCTTCAGTGCCGATACCCTCACCAACTACAAGGGACTTGCCATCTATCGCGTCCACACCTACGACTCCGACGGTCGTCAGCGCTATTCGGGCGAGGCATACGTTTCCATAGGTGGTGCTGAAGGCAACGACACTTTCGAATTCGGTAGTCTCACCATCACCGACCCAACCGACCCTGTCAACGTGGAATTCTCCAAGACATACAATGTGAAGCCATTCGTTTTCACGGGTTTGCAGACGCAGAACAACACGAAGGCGGTGGCAGAGCCTTACTTCACAGCATCCACCATTTCCAAGACAGCCTTCGACTACCAAGGACTTTTCTGGAGCAAGCAGAGCGACAGCGAAACCTCTTTCAAGACACCTGAAGAAGTGCCATTCCTCGTCACTCCTGCCGACACCATCCTCACCTACGGCGACATGACCATGCAAACAGGATCCATCCTCCTGAAGGACACCACCGAAGTGCAGTTCAGCACCCCATTCCCTGAAGGCGTCACTCCAGTCGTTATCACCTCCTGTGTCCGTTCAGCCGTTAAGACCAACGGACCAATCATGCACAAGGTTTGGGACGTGACCAACACAGGCTTCAAGTGCGTCGTATCCTACGAAGACGGCTACGCCAAGAAACCTGCCACCAACCAACAGTTGGCATACATGGCAGTCACTCCTGGCACCACCTGCATCGATGAGGAAAACGGACTCTACATCGCTGCTGGCATCGGTGGAACCCCTCTCTACAGCATTGCTCGCCAAGCCTATTTCACCGTAGCCAACGACGCAGGAACCCTCGACACGCTCATGGTGCAAGACCCACTCGTTTTCGGTGAAATCCAAAGCAATAACACACCTGTTCCTACCGTTCTTCGTCAAAACTCCCTCATCACCACCTCCATCACCGTAGATGGCGAGAAAACATCCTATGCCACGGGAGTTCGCGTTCGTCGTATCGTCGATAAGAGTGTGACCGCAACGGGAACCGACACCAAGGCAACAGCCGACAACGTAGCTTGGTTCGTGCTCTACAGAGGCGAGGCAAAACGCAATCCATCAGCCATCGAAAAGCCAATCATCATCCGTTCCGAAAATGCCCTGAACGTACACGTTATCAACCGCATCATTTACGTGGATGGCTACAAGGATTTCGACCTCTACACCATCGGTGGTTCACGCGCTGCATCCAACGCCACTCAAACCCCTGGCATCTACATCATCCGTGCTGGAGGCAAGACCGCGAAGATTCAAGTGAGGTAATCGTATCTAACTTACTATAATTGAATCGATTATTTATCGGAAAATTATATTCGGAAAGAAATTAAAATAATTAGAATAATTTTATCAGAAATAACATGTTTTTTATATAAAACAACACCAAATTTTTGGAGTAATTATTCTAATTATTCTAATTTCTTTCCTTAAAATAAAATTATTGTCTTCGTTTTCCTCTTTT
>OMTC01000118.1 GCA_900313845.1 uncultured Prevotellaceae bacterium | reverse complement strand
TAAAGCACTTTTGGGGATTGGCCGAAGCATTTTAGGGGATTGACTCAAGCGATTGTAAGGATTATCAGAAGTGAATTTGGGGATTGACTGAACGTTTCCTTTGGATTTAACTAGTTGCCGAGGGCTCGTTATCGAAACGGCGAGCGCTCGGCGTTGCGATGGCGAAGGCTCGCCGTGTTAACGTTGAAGGCTCGGCATTTCAGTAAAATCAAAGAAAAGATTCAGTACAACCAAAGGAAAAATGCTGTACAAGCAAATGAATAATTCAACTCAATCGAAGGAATGGCTTTGTTCAATCAAATTAGAGAGCCAGTACATGGCTTGGAGCTGAACCTCGATGAAAAGCAAACTCCCCACGGCATTATGAGTTGCCGTGGGGAGTTTATGATGTTGTTCTTATTCAAAAGGTTGTTATTCCTCTGGTATGTCCCAACCAAGGGCGGAAGCACCGAGGACGGCTGCATTCGAACTCATCAAGCCCGATACGAGGAACTTTGCTTTTCCTTTGAATATCTGCATCACATGGTTGTTGTAAGCTTCCTCGATAGGTTTCATAATGAGGTCGCCTGCCTTGGTCAAACCACCAAAGAAGATGTATGCTTCTGGAGAAGAGAATGCTGTGAAATCAGCACAAGCCTCACCAAGCATGTGACCCGTGAAGTCAAAGATTTCCTTAGCCACTTCATCACCCTTGCCAGCAGCAATACTCACATCGAGGGAAGTAATCTTCTCTGGGTCGAGTTCGCGAAGCAGACTTGGTTTTGTGGTCTTAGACAAGATTTCACGAGCAGTACGAGCCACACCTGTAGCAGAGCAATAAGTCTCCAAGCAACCTGTGCGACCACATCCGCACTGACGACCTTCAGCACCACGCACCATTGTGACATGACCTAACTCGCCTGCAAAACCATCGTGTCCATACACCAACTGACCATTGATAACGATACCTGAACCAACGCCCGTTCCGAGGGTGATGACGATGAAGTTTTTCATGCCACGAGCCACACCATAAATCATTTCGCCCAAAGCTGCTGCATTGGCATCATTGGTCATAGCCACAGGGATGTTCAAAGCATCGCTAAACATCTTTGCCAATGGCACCACACCCTTCCAAGGCAGATTTGGAGCAAATTCGATAGCGCCTGTGTAGTAATTGCCATTAGGTGCACCAATACCCATTGCCTTAATCTGGTCGATGCCGCCAGCTTTATCAATCAGTGGCTTCAAACATGCCACACCTGCTTCAACAAAAGCTTCAGCCGTTGCATATTCTTGCGTACGGATAGAATCATCGTAAAGCACATCGCCACGCTGATTCACAATGCCAAACACGGTGTTTGTACCTCCAAGGTCAACACCAATAACATAAGGTTTTACTTCGTTCATGGTAGTTAATAAATATTAGTTTTTGAGTTCTTAAGTTTTTAAGTTTTTGAGTTTTAAATATTAATGATGTGGCAAATTTAAAAAAAGTTTTCCATTCCATTCTCTTTTTGCCTAATAATTATTGGAATTATAGAAAAATATCAAGGCAAAAGATAAAAAACAGTCATATTATAAAATAGTTAGGAGAGTTGACACCAGCAAGGTGAACTCTCCTAACTATAAATCGTAAAAACTATCAGAATTAACGGAATGCGTAGAATGCATTGCCTTCAACAACCTGACGGAATGCAGTTACACCTTCGTTGTTGAGTTTGACATTCATGCTCTTACCATTCTGAAGGTAAACCTTAGCATTTTGGTCGTCGGTGAGTTGGAGCAAAACCTGTGACATGCCATTCGATTCCACAGTCCAAGTCTTGTTGTTCTTGTCATAAACGAAGTTGACAAGTTCGCCCTTGTCGTTCTTCACTTCGTAACCCTTCTTAGTGGTTGTGATGGCGTACATGTGTCCGTCGCTACCCATCACGTTCTGCACCTTACCTGCATCTGCCAATGGGTTCTCGCCTGACCAGAATTCGATAGTGTTGAGTACGAGGAAGTCAACAGTTCCACAGATAGGATAAACCCAGCAAAGCAACCAACCTATAACAGCATTGAGATACTTGCTATCGGTGGCATTAGCATTCCACTGAGCAAACTTGTTGAAGAGAGAGAAAGAGCCGATGCAAGAATTGAAAGAAACGGCACAAATCATTGCAACGATACAGAGTTTTGAAAATCGATTGTTCATTGTCGTGTTTGTTTTAAATGAATAATTAAAAAATATAGAATGTTTGTTGAATAGTCGGAAAAACAAAAGTGTCTCTTGAATACGTGGCAAAGTTATAAAAGATTTGTCGAAAGAAAAATTATTTTATTGAAAAAAGGATGAAGAATATGAAATAAAACAAAAAAACTCTGCCAATGAGAAATCATTAACAGAGTTTTTTTGAAAGCTCACTCCCAAGGAAATTCAGGGGAGCAAGAAGCTTTGAAAAGGGCTACTATTCGTCAATTCCAGGAATAGTGATGATTTTTCCGTTCTCATCATACTTGAGTTCGCAGACTTTCAAACTGCGGAGCCAAGACTTGCCACCTGAAGGAACAGAATCATGATGGAAAAGATACCACTTGCCCTTATACTCCAGGATGGCATGGTGAGTAGTCCAACCAACCACAGGAGTAAGAATCACACCCTGATAAGTGAATGGGCCGTAACGGTTGTCACCAACAGCATAGCACAGCATGTGGCTATCACCAGTGGAATAAGAGAAGTAGTACTTACCATTGTACTTGTGCATCCACGATGCCTCGAAGAAACGATGTGGGTCATCAGCCTTGAGCGGATTGCCTTCGTCATCCACGATGATGATTGGACGTGGAGCCTCAGCAAAGTAGAGACCATTCTTGGTGAGACGCACGCAACGACTTGGCAGGGCATCTTCCTTTCCTTCAGGGAGATATGGAGTCTCAAGATGGATATTGTCCTTGTAACGCTGAAGCTGTCCACCCCAAAGTCCACCGAAATAGACATATACCTCACCATCATCGTCCTTGAATGCGCACATGTCGATGCTGTAGCTACCAGGGATTGGTGCTGAACGAGGAATGAACGGACCAGCAGGATTGTCGGCAATAGCAGTTCCCCAATGGAACACATCATTGCGGTCCTTCATAGGGAAATACATGATATACCTCTTAATCTTTTTGCTGTAGCCCATGCCAGCAGCCTGTTCCTCTGCATTGGTAGGCACTTCAACTTCATACTCCTGCACGTCGCAGTCCCAAAGTTGACGACCATGCCAAGGAATATCTTCCAGACGAAGAACACAACCGTGGTCGGTGACTTCACCCGTCATTGGGTCACCATTGATGGAAAGCACATGATAATCTTTCATGATGTACTGGTCGCCATTGTCGTTTTCTACGTTCGAAGCTTCCCAGTCATGACTTGGGTAGATATATATTTTTCCGTTGAAAATGTGAACGGAAGGGTCTGCCATGTAGTCGGCAGGAAAAAGATAACGTTTCATATTGTTAGTTTTTGAGTTGATAAGTTTTTAAGTTTTTGAGTTTTCGCGGAGAAGTGATTTTTCGTTAAACTTTAAACGTTAAACTTTAAACGATATTAGTTTTTGAGTTTTCGTGGGTGAAAAAGAGCATTTTTCTTATTTCACAACCAATGCCTTGATAGCCTCCACAAATTTCCTTGGCTGAAGGTTTCTGTCGAAAGCAAGTGGATAGTCGGTGCGACCTTTGATTGGCCAATCGTTCTTCCAAGAATCGCCATCACTGACACCCCAGAAATTCACGCGTTCAATGGCATCTGCATGGCGCAGATAGATGTCGAAGAGCTTGGTGTAGAAGTCTGTCACTTCCTGTTCCTTTTCCTCTGGCAAGCCATCCTTGTAAGGGTCCATTTCCTTGGCATACTCAAAGTTATTGCTGATTTCAGCACCTTGATTGCCATTTGGCCAAGGCAGTACAGAAAGGTCGAGCTCGGTAATCATCACCTTGCAATTTGCAGCAGCCAAAGCCTCGATGGTTTTCTCATACTCATCAAGTGGAGTATCGAAAGCCACGTGCGACTGCATACCCACACCATCCACACGGCAACCCTTCTCGCGCAAGCTCTTTACCAATGCCACGACAGCATCACGCTTGGCAGGCTTGTCCATCGAATAATCGTTGTAGTAAAGTTCACAGTCTGGATCCGCTTCTTGTGCAGTCTTGAATGCGATTTCGAAGAACTCTTCTCCTATTATATTATAATAAGGAGAGTGACGGAAAGAACCATCATCTTCGATAGCCTCATTCACCACATCCCACGACTTCACACGTCCCTTGTAGCGTCCAACCACCGTGCGGATATGGTTCTTCATGCGTTCAACCAAAGTTTCTTTATCTACTGGATTTCCATTCTTATCAGAGAAAATCCATTGAGGAGCCTGAGAATGCCAAACAAGACAATGGCCATAGCAAGCTTGCTTGTTCTTCTCGCACAAATCCACGAATTCATCGGCAAGTTTGAAGTCCCAAACACCTTCTTCAGGAGAGACCACCTCACCCTTCATGCAGTTCTCAGCCACCAAGCAATTGAACTCAGTCTTGATGAGGTTAGCCAACTTCTCATCCGTGGTGTTGACTTGCCATTGATTCACTGCGGCGCCAACGAGGAACTTGTCCTCGAAGGCTTCACACAGAGTTTTTTCTTTCTTCGCTTCCGGAGTGCAAGAGGCAAGTGCCAATGCTACCGAAGCCAAACCTATTATGAGTTTCTTCATAGATTGTTCAATGATTATTGATGTCTTGCTTCAATTTCACGATTAATCTTATCGATGACATCATCCTCAAGTTCGTACTTGCTGATAATCCACATAGCAAGCAACAGCAAGATAGCTGGGATGACGCAAACGAGCCAGAGAATACCTTCTTCAGCTAATGGAGTCTGGTCAATCACTGCACTCTCGTAGCCAACGTATGCCAAAACTGCTGGACCTACGATGCTACCGAAAGTCATACCTGCCTTGAAGAACAAACCAGTGAGCGCATTCACGATACCCGAAATGCGGCGACCTGTTGTGTATTCACCGTAAGAAATCACCTCAGGAACCAAAGCCCACATATAACCAGTAGCTACGATAACACCAGTACTCTTGATAAATTGTGCTATGTAAACCATCATCATGCTTGGATGCTCCATCTTGGAAATGAAATAAAGCATTGCCATACCTACGATGGCTGCACTAAGGAAAATATAGAACATGTTCTTCTTGCCAACCATACGCTTGAACCAAGGAACAAGTGGCATAAAGATGAATGCAGGGATAGAACCAAGAGCCATGAAAATCGACAGTTCCTGTGCAGAACCGTGGAGATTGCTATTGATGAAATATGCGCCTGCTGCGTTACCTACCGACATCATGGCAAACGCTGTGATGAAGAAGAATGCGAGAATGCGCAACGGACGGTTGCGAACAAACTCCATCCAAAGGTCACTCACCTTCACGCTTTCTGTGTCCTTCTTATCCATGACTACGCGCTCCTTACACTGAGAGAAGCAGAATGCAAGCAGACAGAAACCAACAATGGCATAAATCGTCATCGTGATGAACCAAGCGTCCGAATCCTTAGGAAGGCTGTCGGATGGTGCACCCGCAATCAGAGCGATGAATAAAGGAAGACCAGAGTTAACTGCCAAACCACCGAGGTTTGCCATGAACATACGCACTGAGGTAAGAATGGTGATTTCGTCCGTATCGCGAGTTAACGAAGAATTCAACGCTCCGTATGGCACATTGATGAATGTGTAGAGCAATTGCATCGAAATATAGGTAACGTATGCATAAATCAACGAAGGTGCAAAACCGTTGTAGAAGCACAAGATGGCAAAACCAGAAAGTGGAATACCCACATAAAGCAGGTAGGAGCGATATTTTCCGAAACGTGGATTACTCTTGTCGATTAATGTACCCACGATAGGGTCCCAAATGACATTTGCCACATTACCAACCAAAAACATCACAGCCACAGCCGAAGGAGTGAGGCCATAAATGTCGGTATAGAAGAAAAGCAGATAAGTACAGATTACCTGAAAAATGAGGTTTTGAGCCAAGTCGCCCGAACCAAAGCCGATGCGCTGCAACCAATTAAGTTTGTAGAATCCTTTCGATTCATTCGCTGTTTGAGTGTTGTCCATATTAAATATAGTTTAAATAAATTTTTCATGATAGGAGAAAATTGCATTCCGCAATACTTCATGATGCAAAATAAGTAAAAAAAATCCTAATAAAAGACCCAATTTGTATTTTATATTATCGGTTTTGAAACATTTTAAATAAAA
>OMTC01000109.1 GCA_900313845.1 uncultured Prevotellaceae bacterium | reverse complement strand
GGGAGGGGGCCTGGGGGCTTAATTATAATCGATGAAAAGACTCATATATATCTTCGCCTGTGTGATGGCTTTGGGAACGCTCTTCTTCAGTTGTTCAGAAGAAGAACAGTTCACTTCCAGCACCAACGCACGACTCAGCTTCGAATCCGATACCGTTCGTTTCGACACGGTTTTCACCACCATCGGCAGTTCCACCAAGCGATTCAAGGTTTTCAATCGCAACAAAGATGGCATCCGCATCAGCTCCATTCGCCTTGCAAGCGGTGGCGCCAGTGGTTTTCGTATCAATGTGGATGGGCATAGCGGTGCCTCTCTCACCGACATCGAGATTCTGAAAGAAGACAGCCTTTTCATCTTTGCCGACATCATCGGAAAGCCCAAGAACGAGGACTCCCCTATCCTGGTGCGCGACTCTCTCATCTTCCATTTGGAAAGTGGTAAGCAACAGCAAATCATCTTGGAAGCAATAGGACAAGACGTCGTGATTCTAAAAGCGAAAACGATTGACTCCAACACGGCTTTTTCTGCCAATCGCCCTTACCTGATTTACGATAGTTTGATTGTAGCGCCAAACGTCACTCTCACCATTCCCGAGGGTACTACCCTTTGTTTCCACAACAGGGCATATCTGGGTGTGTATGGCAAAATCGTCTGCAATGGTTCGTTAGAAAAGCCTATCACGTTCCGCGGCGATAGAACGGACAAGATTTTCACATACTTGCCTTACGACCGCATGGATGCACAATGGGGAGGTATCACGCTCTATAGTTCGAGTGGAGACAATTATTTCAACTACGTGGATATTCATGGAGGGAATTGGGGTATCGACTGCACCACCTCGTTATTTGTCGGTACGAAATTCAACATCGAGAATTCGGTGATTCACAATGTGAAAGGATTCGGACTCCGAGAGTATTACATTGCAGGAAGTGTCATCAACAGCCAAATCACAAATGCAGGAAATGATTGTGTCAGCCTCATTGGTGGGTATGTGGATTTTGTTCACTGCACCATTGCTCAGCTTTATCCTTGGGATGGAAATCACGGCGTTGCACTCCATTTCGCCAATGTTCAAGATAGCATCATCTATCCGTTGGAACATGCTTACTTCTATAATTGCGCCATCACAGGAAGCACAAAGGATGAAATCGTAGGTGAACAAATAGAGAATGCAGAAGCTGCCTTCAACGTGAATTTCCTGAATTGTTTGGTGAATATCAAGTTGACTGGCGAGGAAGGCGAAGGCATCCAGCAGATGTTTGCTACTTCGGTGAACGAGGTAGCTCCTTTCCATGCGAAAGATTCAACAAAAGTGAAAGACGACGATATTGTTTGGGGAAAGAAAAACTTCAAGGAAATCAACAACGAAATATATTACTATGATTTCCGCCTCGATTCTCTTTCTCAAGCTCGCGGCATCGGAAATGGAGATTACGTGAAATATGCTCCTGTGGATAGGTTGGGAAAACAACGTCCAACCAGCAAACCCGATGCTGGATGCTATCAATATAATGAAGAATGAAGAATGAAGAATGTAGAATGAAGAATATATTTTACTTTGCTCATTGGATGAGTAATTTTCATTCTTCATTCTACATTCTTCATTCTTCATTTAATTTATGACAAGAACTTAATCAGCACACCAGCTGCAACGGCGGAACCAATCACACCTGAGATGTTGGAAGACATGCAGTAGTTGAGGACGTGGTTCTTTGGATCGTACTTTGTAGCGATTTCGTTGCAAACACGGCTTGCCATTGGCACGGCTGAAAGACCTGTTGCACCAATCAGTGGGTTGATTTTCTTCTTCACAAAAAGATTCATAATCTTCACCATTGTGATACCTGCCGTGATGGAGAGTGCGAAGGCAAGGAATCCACCAATAATGATACCAATGGTTGTCCAGTTGAGGAATGCCTGAGCGGTCATCGTAGCACCCACACAAAGTCCGAGGAACACTGTTGCCGTATTCATGATGGAATTGGAAATGGTGTCGAACAAACGACTGGTATCGGAACCAATTTCCTTCAACAAGTTACCGAACATCAACATACCAATCAGACTCACTGCCGTTGGCACAAAGATGGCAACGATGGTAGTCACTGCGATTGGGAAGAGAATCTTGATGGTGCGCATGTTCTTGATTTCGTTCTTTGCAGGGAACTTCTTGTCCTGCTCCTTCATGTTGATGGTCAACTCTTTCTTCGAGCAAGTGAGTCTCACAACAAGTGGAATGATAACAGGAACAAGTGCCATGTAGCTATATGCAGCGATGGCGATAGGTCCAAGAAGATGAGGAGCCAACTTAATCGTTGTGAAAATGGCAGTAGGTCCATCAGCACCACCGATGATACCGAGGCTGGCAGCTTCCTTCAATGTGAAGCCCATCAGCACGGCACAAATCAATACGAGGAAAATACCGAACTGAGCTGCAGCACCGAAAATGGCAAGACGCAAATTGCGAAGCATAGGACCAAAGTCGGTCAATGCACCCACACCCATGAAGATAACAGGTGGGAGGAATCCCGTCTTGATGAGCATGTAGTAAAGGAAGTTCATCAGTCCGAGGTCGTGTGCAATGGCAGGCAACGACATTTCCCAAATGTTATAAGTATGCCCATCCTTGATGATGGTACCGTCCTCTGCAGCCTGGAGCACTCCCATGTCGCCTCCTGGGAAGTTAGCGATGAGCACACCAAAACCGATTGGAATGAGAAGCAGTGGTTCGTAATGCTTCACAATGCCTAAATAAAGAAGAAGAAAGGCAATGAGATACATGACGATGAACGACGGATCAGCGATAATACTGCTGAGCGCTGTCATTTCATATAGTTTCTGAAATATTTCAACCATTATTGTAAGTTTTTGAGTTTTTAAGTTTTTGAGTTTTTGAGTTTTAACAACGGAAATATCGGAAAAATTTCGGAATATCGGAACCTTTAGCTCGGCGTAGCCAAATTTTTAAGAACCATCGGATGAAAAACATCTTTCTTTTCTGTTTTTCCGTTCTTTTCCGTTTTTTCCGTTGTTAGTTTTCGCGGAGATGTGTAACTTCGTTAAACGTTAAACCTTAAACTTTAAACTATATAGATTATCCTATCTTCATGATTACATCGTCTTCCTCAACTGAGTCGCCCGAGTTGACGAGGATAGCAGTGATTACACCGTCGCGATCTGCCTTGATGGCATTGTAGGTCTTCATTGCCTCAATGTAGCCAACCACATCACCTTCCTTCACGGCATCGCCCACATTCTTAGCCACTTCGCTGCTGTCCTTCACACGATAGAACTTACCCTCAAGTGGAGCGAGCAAATCAGCACCCTCTCCAGCTGGAGCAGAAGCGAGAGCAGCTATCTTGGTGTCGGCTGCGGCAGGCACTTCGCCACCGTATGCAATGTCCACCTTGTAGTTCTGTCCGTTTACATTCACCGTGATGCTCTTTGGCAACTCAACAGGAGCAGCACCAGCAGCAGGAGCATTCTTGGCAGCCTTACGCTTAGCGAGGTCAGCCTCGAAATCTGCCTTTGCCTTACCGCTCTTGTATGCCTCATACTGCGTTGGGTGCATAGAGTACTCGAAGAGTTCCTCATCGTCTGGACCAAGTTCCCAACCCTTCTCTTCCATCTTCTTGCGATAGTCGTCGAGGTCGTCTGGGTAGTTCTCTTGAGGGTCGGTATCGAGGAACTGGCGTCCTTCAGCCTTTGCCATCTCTACAAGTTCAGGAGCAACAGGACCAGGCAAACGACCAGCCTTACCAAGAATCATATCCCAAATGGTGTCGGCAATCATAGACCAACGCTCCTTGCCTTTCTCCATCTGAATGACATTCATCAGCGCGAGGTTCTTCACGTACTGACTGAATGGAGTGACGAGACATGGGAAACCCACCTTTGGCCAAACGTATGCCACTTCGTCGAAAAGCTTGACAAGGATTTCGTCGGTGGAGAGTTCCTTCTGTCCGTGCTTTACCTTCCACTTGTTGAGGGAAGTGAGGTTTTCTTCAAGGTCTGTCATCAACGAACCCATCATACCGCCTGGAAGACCTGGCTTCACGAGCAGAGAGTTGTTAATGCGGTTGAGCTCTGGACAATAGTATCCGAGGAAGTCGTCCATCATTTCCTGAATCTGAGAACGTACCTCCATGTATGCTTCCATATTGATTTCCTTCACCTTGAAACCAGCATCCTTCAGCATTTCCTGCACTGCAATAATATCTGCGTGCCCCGTACCCCATGCCAATGGAGCCACAGCAGTATCTACATAGTCGCAACCATTTTTGCAAACTTCGAGGATGCTTGCCATGTTGAAACCAGGACCCGAATGAGAGTGATACTGAACAATGATGTCCTTCTTATATGCCTTGATACCAGCCACAATCTTACCGAGAGAATCTGGTCGGCCAATACCTGCCATATCCTTCAAGCAAATTTCGTCAGCACCTGCATCGATGAGTTCCTTTGCCAAATCCACGTAGTATTTCACCGTATGGATTGGAGAATGAGTCATACAGAGCGATGCCTGAGCAATCATACCTGCTGCCTTGGCATACTTAATGGAAGGAATGATATTGCGAGTGTCGTTCAAACCACAGAAAATACGAGTGATGTCTGTACCCTGAGCCTTCTTCACCTTATAAAAAAGTTGACGCAAGTCCTTTGGACATGGACTCATGCGGAGTGCGTTGAGTGCACGGTCGAGCATGTGGGTCTGAATACCTGCCTCATGGAAAGGCTTGGTAAATGCACGCACTGCCTTATTTGGATTCTCTCCATAGAGGAGATTCACCTGTTCAAAACCACCGCCGTTTGTTTCAACGCGGTCGAAGCAGCCCATCTTGATAATTGCAGGAGCCACCTTCACAAGCTGGTCAACACGTGGCTGATACTTGCCAGCACTCTGCCACATATCACGGAAGACCAAACTGAATTTTACTTCTTTTGCCATAATGCTTATTGAGATTTTTTAGATTTTCTGAATTTTTGAAACAACACCCTTGCCTCCAGTCAGTTGACTTACCGCTGCATCGATGATAGACTTAGTCTGTGCGTCAACAGGAGTCGCGACACTGCCCATCGCTGCAACTTTCTTCTGAGGAACCTGCTCCTCAGGTGCAAACTTATTGACTAATGCTATCAGACCCTTGCCCAAGAAAATGACAATAAGCAGAATCATAAACACAGTCAACATACCAACTACAAGAAGCTGTAGAGCTTCACCAATGATATCCATAACTTATTTATTTAATTGTTTAATTAATTTCATCTTGCAAAGTTACTCAAAATTCATCATTACTTAAAACTTTTTACTTGACAATTAGAGTTTTTTATGAAAAAAGAAGAAAGGCACAAAAAGTTCTGAATAAATATTCAAAATGTATGCGACAAGAAGAATGCAAATCGGAAGAACAAAAGCGAAAATCCAACAATTATTCAGTGTTTTGATGGATGTCGTATTTTATAATATGGAGATACTTATTAAACCATATTTCGTTCAATGCGTCAAAACTAAAACAACTCAATTTTTTATCTATAAACTACTAAACTAACAAATTGATAATCTTTTTTGATGATGAAGACACAAAGTAAATCGCTGAGGAGAGGACTTCTCTGTGCTGCTGTATGCGTAAGTTCTTCAATCTACGCTCAATTCCCTCCATTCGGCATGGGTGGTGGAATGTCACCATTTGGAGATATGCCCTCCTACTCTACACCTGAACCAAAAGAAATCGACGTCGAGAATTTGGCTTCCGAACTTCCACTGGTAATTATTGACACGGACCAAAAGATTAATTCCGCAAAGAAGGTGGAGGCACACATGAAGATTGTGGAAAACAAAAAGGGAAAGTTGAACCACGTGAATGACACATGCCTCAACTATGAAGGAAATATTGGCATCAAATGGAGAGGAAATAGCTCCTTGGCTCTGAGTCAGAAGAAATACACCATAACTACAAGAAATGCAGATGGACAATCCGTCGATGTGAGCCTATTGGATATGCCTGCTGAATCGGACTGGGTGATGCTTGCTCCCTACAACGATGTATCGCTGCTTCGCGATGCTTTCGCTTTCGAAATGTGGCGCGAAATGGGACATTGGGCACCTCGTACTCGCATGGTGGAAATGATTCTGAATGGCAAATATGTGGGTGTCTATGTACTGTGTGAGAAAATCAAAAGGGGAACAAACAGAATCGACATCAATCGACTGAAAGAATCAGATATTGCAGGACGAGATTTGACGGGAGGCTATATTCTGAGGTGTGGGAGGTGGATTCATGGGAAGCCATGTCTCATGGGCTTGCATCTATCCAAAGAAGAGTAAATTGAAGAAGGAACAGTTCGATTACATCCATCAATTCATCGATGACATGGAATTAGCTATCCAATCGGATAGTTTTACTGATGCTTCAAATGGATATGCTAAATATATTGATGTAGAGTCATTTATTGATTACTTTTTGCATACTGAATTCACACTCAATGCCGACGGATTGAGGAGAAGCACTTATTTTTATAAAGAGAAACAGAAAGCTGATGGAAGCGGAGGAAAACTTCACGCTGGACCTGTTTGGGATTACAATTTGGCATTTGGAATTGGTGGATTCAATGGAGCGGACAACATCGAATCGTGGGTGTATGAAGGAGGAGACACACAACCTATTTCAGCATTCTGGGGTCGCCTTTTGGAAGACCCTGCTTATCGAAAAGCGGTGAAAAAGCGTTACGAGGAATTGAGAAAAACCGTGTTGAGTGATAAGAATATCAATGCCTTTTTCGACAAATATGCTCGTTTGCTGAAGAAAGCACAACAACGCCACTTCGACACCTATCCTGAATTATTGGCATCGGAGGAAGAATTGATAGATATTGCCAAAGCAAAGAAGGAAGGTAAATCCAACAATCCTTTTGGATTTCCACACATGGGAGATAGCATTGGCAATCCTTTTGCCCACATGCCTGAAGGATTCCAATTCCCTGGAGGAGGATTTCCACACATGGGAGATAGCATTGGCAATCCTTTTGCCAATATGCCAGAAGGATTTCAATTCCCTGGAGGAATGCAAATGCCCGAAGGGTTCGAAATGCCTGAAGGATTCGGGAATATGGGTGGCATGATGCTCCGAATGTTCCAAGGCTATCGAGTTGGCTCTTACGAAGAGGAAATAAAAACTATCAAGAAATGGTGCTCAGACCGACTAAAAGTGATGGATCGTGTTATTTCCGAATTTGATGGACCGTTCGTATTAAAGAAAAAGGAAAGACAAAAGATGCCAGGCTTTCCTTTTGGATTCAACTAAAGTATCAAATACAAGATTAATGGTTAATCCATAGTTACACATACAAAACACTAATACAAAATCCCCAATGGTACTTTGCTTTTTCTTGATAAGAACCAAGCAAAATCGCCATTGGGGATTCACTTTATTTTTATAGGGGACAAACTCAAGTTAATCCCCTATTTCGCTGTCGTCAATCCCCTATAACGTTTGAGTCGTGAGCCTATAGCGTTTGAGTCGTGAGCCTATAGCGTTTGAGTTGTGAGCCTATAGCGTTTGAGTGAATCCCCTATTCCGTAGAAGTAAAGCCAAAAAGAAAAGTCGCCTCAAAAGAAGACGACTTTTCAATATGTTATTTACGAAAAATAATTACGTGAAATGCTAATTGGGATTAGTCCTCAACTACGATTGGTTCGTACTTAGGAACAAGAGCCTTCATGATAGACCAACCAATGAGGTATGCAACTGCACAAATGCAGAAGACAATCATGTAAGCTGCAGGCTTGCCTTCGAAACCGAAGAATGTGAATGCAGAACCTTGTCCTTCAGCATAAGTAAAGAGAACACCTGAACCCTTGTTGATGAGGAATGAACCAATACCTCCAGCCATTGCACCAATACCAGTGATGGTAGCAATTGTTGACTTAGGGAACATGTCACCAATTGTTGAGAAGAGGTTAGCAGACCAAGCCTGGTGTCCAGCACCTACGAGACCAATGATAATTGCAGGCCACCATGCGCTATAAGCACCGAGAGGCTGAGCAAAGAGTGCGAGAACAGGAAGGCATGCGAACAGCAACATGGCACGCATACGTCCTGCGTATGGATTCATACCCTTCTTATCCACGAAGTAAGTAGGAAGATAACCACCACCAATTGAAAGTATTGTTACGATAGCGTAAAGAGTGAAAATCAAGAGGATAGCCATTGTGGAATCGGACTTATAACCATACTGGTCTGAGAAATAAGCTGGAGCCCAGAAAAGGAAGAACCACCAAACACCGTCAGTCATAAACTTACCTACGATGAAAGACCAAGTCTGACGGAAAGTGAAACACTTCATGAAACCAATAGTCTTCTCTTCCTTAGCTTCCTGCTTGTTCTGCACTTCAGCCAAATCTGTATCCTGCTCGATATAGTTGAGCTCAACCTGATTCACATACTTGCTCTTGTGAGGTTTGTCATAGAGGAACACCCAAAGTCCCATCCAAACATAACCGAGAGCACCAATGATAATGAAAGCCATTTCCCAACCCCAAGCACGAGCAAGGAGAGGAATAGTTGCTGGAGCCAAGAGAGCACCAACAGATGCACCTGCATTGAAAATGGAAGTAGCAAATGCACGGTCCTTCTTAGGGAAATATTCAGCTGTCACCTTGATGGCTGCAGGGAAGTTACCTGCTTCACCAAGTGCAAGAATCATACGACAAATGAGGAAGAGAACAACACTGGTGGAAGCGATGGCGAGGGCAAGGCCTGAACCAGCCTGTACCAAACGAAGAGCCTCAATACTTTCAACACCTTCAATATTCATCGTAATCCATCCACATGCTGCATGGAGACATGCACCTGTTGACCAAACGAAAATAGAGATGAGATAACCTTTCTTGGTTCCCATCCAGTCGATAAACTTACCAGCAAAGAGGCAAGCTACGGCATAGAAAATTGAGAAAACACCTGTGATTGTTCCGTAATCACTATCAGTCCAGTGGAACTCAGGTGCAATAAAGTCTTTCCATGTGAGCGACAATACCTGTCGGTCCATGTAGTTCACAGTTGTTGCAAAGAACAACATCGCACAAATTACCCAACGATAATTTGTCATTTTAGCTGTCTGTAATGGTGCCATAAATGATATTTAGTAAGTATTAAAGTTTCGAAACAGGTGCAAATTTAACAAATAATTTATAGAAATAACAATAATTCCGTTCAAAAAACAGAATAATCGTCCATTTCAGCCCGACTTAACTCTATTTCAACGCCACAACCCGCACATTCTGTCGCTACAATAGGCGGATTTTCCTTCAGAATACTCAATTTGATGTTTTTTATTTCCTTGAATCTTTCAAACAAAGATTTCATCATGCGGAATGCCACATGCTCCAAAAGTTTCGATGGAATCGACATTTCCCGCTGCACAATCTGATACACTGCTCCATAGTTGATAGTGCCCGAGAGTGAATCATGCAACATGGCTTTGGTGAAATCTGTAGTGATTTCAATACCTATTTTATAATATGCACCCATGGTGTGCTCCTCAGGGAACACACCATGGTAGGCATAAATGCGTATGTCTTGTAAGATGATTTTTTGCATATTATCCGCATCGTGAAGCGCCACAATCCTTGCAGATGAGGCAACCTTCTTGATAAACTAAGCTTTCGTGTCCACAAACAGGGCACTTCTGTCCCTTTGCCTCTGTTCCATCTTGGATGTATTTCTTCAGAGCACGCTCCACACCATTCTTCCAAGTGTTGATATTCTCGTTACCCAAAGAAAGCTGGTTGACAAGCTTGATGACATTGGTAAGAGGCATACGATAGCGGAGCACACCTGAAATCAACTTAGCATAGTTCCAATACTCCTTGTTGAATTTTTCGGAGAGTCCTTCAATAGTGGTCTTGTAGCCTCGACGATTCTCAAACTGGAAGTCGTAACGCTTGTTGCCTTCATCGTCTATG
The DNA here is from genome assembly GCA_900313845.1 of uncultured Prevotellaceae bacterium. Taxonomy (GTDB): domain Bacteria; phylum Bacteroidota; class Bacteroidia; order Bacteroidales; family Bacteroidaceae; genus UBA3839. Next base: position 1,949 of record OMTC01000109.1, on the reverse strand, counting down.
CTCTTGATAATATGTCCCTTCACAACAGTCTTTGGAAGAGCAATACCATCCTCATCATCGAGCACACCTGTGAAGATTTCGTATGGATAACCATCGAGAAGGCCTACAAATGCCACCCACTTTTCTTTGTTATTCTGGAAACGAACTACATCGCAGTCGAGGCTCTTTGGACGAACTTCTGTTACTACAGGAGGTTCACAATGGCATTCCTTCTTGTTGTCTTTCTTATCTGATGTTGCAATCAAAACACCTGCACGAGAACCATCACGATAAACAGTACAGCCCTTGCAACCACTTCTCCAAGCTTCCACATAGAGTTCATTCACCAAATCTTCACTTACATCGTTTGGAAGATTGATTGTAACGGAAATAGAATGGTCAACCCACTTCTGAATGGAGCCTTGCATACGAACCTTCTCACGCCAATCCACATCGTTGGCTGTTGCTTTATAATAAGGAGACTGCTGCACAAGGGCATCAATTTCTTGCTGAGTGTATCTCTTTTCCGTATCGATATTGTTCACTTTCATCCAAGTGAGGAACTTTGGATGATAGACAATATATTCTTCGAAGGAATCGCCTGTCTCATCAACGAAATCAACATGCACATTCGTGTCGTTTGGATTCACCTTGCGACGACGCTTATAGACAGGCATAAAGACTGGTTCAATACCAGAAGTAGTTTGAGTCATCAAACTGGTAGTTCCCGTAGGAGCAATCGTCAAACAAGCAATGTTACGACGTCCGTATTGAGCCATTTCTTCATAGAGAGCAGGATCCACACTCTTGATACGATTCACAAATGGATTGTTCTTCTCTCGCTCAGTATCATAGATGGCAAATGCACCACGCTCCTTTGCCATCTGAACTGATGAGCGATAGGCTTCGATAGCAATGTTCTTATGAATATCTGTAGAGAAATAAGTGGCTTCAGGAGTTCCGTATGTAAGACCCATAGCAGCAATCATATCACCCTCTGCAGTGATACCAACACCTGTGCGGCGACCCTTGCTACTCTTATCATAGATTTTTTCCCAAAGATGACGCTCTGAGCCCTTAACTTCTTCGTTTTCAGGGTCGGACTCAATCTTTTCCATAATCAACTCTATCTTCTCCAGCTCAAGGTCGATGATGTCATCCATAATTCGCTGTGCCAAGCCAACATGCTTGCGGAAAAGCTCATAATTGAACTTAGCATCCTTGGTGAAAGGATTCTCTACATAGGAATAAAGATTGATGGCGAGAAGACGACATGAATCGTAAGGACAAAGAGGAATTTCACCGCAAGGATTAGTGGAAATAGTCTTGTAGCCCAAGTCTGCATAGCAATCTGGCACAGACTCACGAATAATCGTATCCCAGAAGAGCACACCTGGCTCAGCAGATTTCCATGCATTGTGCACAATCTTTTTCCAGAGTTGAGATGCATTCACTTCTTTTACATAGGTTGGCTCATCACTATCGATTGGGAATTGCTGAGTATAAGCCCTTCCTTCAACAGCTGCTTGCATGAAAGCATCATCGAGACGAACAGAAACATTGGCACCAGTCACCTTGCCTTCTGTCATCTTTGCATCAATAAAGGATTCTGCATCTGGATGCTTAATGGAAACAGAAAGCATCAACGCTCCACGACGGCCATCCTGTGCCACCTCACGAGTGGAGTTGGAATAACGCTCCATAAATGGAACCAATCCCGTAGAGGTGAGAGCTGAATTCTTTACAGGAGTTCCTTTTGGACGAATGTGAGAAAGGTCGTGTCCCACACCACCACGGCGCTTCATCAACTGAACTTGCTCCTCATCAATTCGGATAATTGCACCGTATGAATCAGCAGGTCCATCCAATCCAATCACAAAACAATTGGAGAGTGAAGCAACTTGGTAGTTGTTGCCAATTCCAGTCATAGGACTTCCTGCTGGAACAATGTAGCGGAAATGGTCGAGCAG
>OMTC01000435.1 GCA_900313845.1 uncultured Prevotellaceae bacterium | reverse complement strand
ATGGACAGATATGAGCATTCCCCCTGTGAGTTCTACAATCCTGAGCCAAATACCAATGGCCACGCATATTGTTCCCATTATCTATATGGATTATTTGGCAATTACGAATGAATCGGTGGAAGATATGCTCGACAAACTGACACATTAAACATGAATGGAATACAATGATATTTTACTCTAACCCACAAAAAGAAAAGTAACAGAACATTATGAGAAACCTGTTGGTTGAATTAAATTCGTAAAATATTTATGCTTAAAAAGTTGCACATGTCGATAAAATTTAGTAACTTAGTGGTCGCCAAACTATTAAGTTATAAAGTCACGGTCATGTACAACTTCGTTGCAAAGTTCGGAAAGATTCTTGAGATATGCAAACAATTTGCAGGAAATCAAGTAAACGAGAAAGGAAATGTCACTCGTTGCGGTGTTGTCCCCACCTTCTCCGATTTGGAGGTGGTGGCGCTCTCCATCACAGCGGAGGCATTCAGTATCGATAGTGAGAATTATCTCTTCAACAGACTGAACACTGAGTGTCCTGGAGCCATCCCCAACCTGATCACACGTCGACAGTATAACCAGCGCCGCAAGAAGACGATGCTGCTTGGTGAGAATATCCGTCAGGCCATAGCCAAGGCTATAGACGGCGGCGAGACTGTCTTCAGCATTGACTCCAAGCCCGTGAAGGTCTGCCAGAATGCAAGAGCCAACAGGTGCCAGATGGGAAGGACGGACATTGACCATGCTCCTTCCTGGGGCTACTGCGCATCGCAGAACATGTACTATTACGGCTACAAGCTTCACGCCCTGTGTGGCATCAGCGGAGTCATACACTCCTATGACATGACCGCAGCCAATGTGCATGACCTGCAATATCTTAAGGACGTGCAGTGGGAGTACAGCGACTGTACGATTCTGGGCGACAAGGGCTATTTGAGTGCTCCTGTCCAGTTGGACCTGTTTGAGACAGCCAACATCACCCTTGATGTCCCGTACAGGCTGAACCAGAAGAACTGGACACCGCCCACATGGGCCTACAAACGCTTCAGAAAGAGAATCGAGACGGTGTTCTCTCAACTGAATGACCATCTCATGATGATACGCAATTATGCAAAGCAGCCAGATGGTCTTTTTGCACGAATGGCTGCCAAGGTTGCTGCATTCACCATGTTGCAGTATTTCAATATTCTCAATCATAAGCCAATAGGGCAAGTTAAGTATGCAATGTTTTAATTCATCCAACAGGTATTCACATATAATAATGATTACCTTACCCCTAACGAAGATGGTACATATTCTATTACAATCGATAAAAGTGATGTCTTTATATATAGTTATTTAGAAGTTTCAAATGATATATGTGAAAATTCTCTTTCTATTGAAGATACAGAGGTTTGCAAAGGTGGAAGCATTGCACTCCCGGTGAACTTGAATAACACTGAATCCATTACAGCCCTTCAATTCGAGATGGCATTACCAGCAGGCGTGACCATCTCCAAATGCCAACTGACAGACAGAAAGGGCGATGACCATGCGGCATCGAGCAAGAAGTTGGCGAATGGGAACTATCAATTGGCTGCTTTCTCGGGGTCGAAAACGCCATTTAGTGGAACGGAAGGAGCTGTATTAAACCTTACATTGGATGTAAACAAGGACATGACAGAAGGTGAATACCCCATCAGTCTCACAAATATAGAGCTGACCACTGTTGCAACAAAAGCCATCAATCCTGTAGGTGTAAGCGCCACACTGACGGTAAGCGACGTGAAGATTGGTGATGTGGACGGAAGCGGAAGAGTCACCATCACGGATGCAGTGGCCATTGTGAGCCACATCTTGGGTGAAGACATTGATGGCTTTGTCGCAGCAGCAGCCGATGTGGACGGGAATGGTAAGATTACCATCACGGATGCGGTAGCTGTAGTTGATATGATTCTGAGTGGCACAGCTTCAGCAAAAATGCGAGTAAATGTGGAAGATGATGTGCTTGACCCACAATAAAAAGGAAATTATTCAT
>OMTC01000361.1 GCA_900313845.1 uncultured Prevotellaceae bacterium | reverse complement strand
ATAGAAATTGTTCAGCAACTCATCTTTCGACTGGGTGAGACGATTGGCTATGCCGTCGATCTCTTCCTTCAACGCCTGCAGGTGCTCGTCGTCCTTTACCGTGGCTACGATGGAATAAAGTCCGGCATAGACCGACCCAGCACGCACCTCCACCAGTGTGTAGGGCATGATGATGTCGGCATAGCTGTCGGGGGTGAGCTGGCTACCGCTGCGCACCACGCCTATGATGCGCAAGTCTTCTTCATGCTCCATCACTAATGTCTGCCCCACGGCATCCACACCCTTGCCAAACAGCCGCTCGGCCAGTGCATCGGTGATGACGCATACCGCATCTTTCCCCTCCACCTCCTTCCGGGTGAATGGTCTGCCGCTCACGAAGTCGTAAGCATAGATTTTGAAGAAGTCGGCACTGGTGCGGTTGCGGATGACATCCACGAAGTCATTCTTTCCGCGAACAATGGAGGCCTGGCAACGGCCTTCTGCCTTTCCCGTTCCTGCCGCCAAGAGCGTGGGCGAACAATACTCGATGTTCTTGCTCTGCAGGAACCATTCCTCAAAAGCTTTGTCGCCGAAGTAGCATCGTCCAGCGCCACGGTTCTCTGCCTCAATGTAAATGCCTTCAAAGTAAGCAGTACGTGCGCGGTTGCGCTCGGGATAGATGGGTGCCAACTTGATGTAATACACTACGGCCATCACCATCGTAAAGGCAATGGCCAGTGCCGTGCCTGCAATGTAGATGCCAGTGAAAAGTCGTTCCTCGTGTATCAGGGCGAGGGCCTGTCTGAAATATCTCATATCATTTATGATAATTATCTGTCAATATACAATACAATATCCGTGCCAAACCCGTAACTCATTGATAATCAGCAATAGCATAAAATAAAGTGTCCATTTCTGGACACTCATGGTGTCCGGAAATGGACAATCTAATATGTATTTCTCGTTACTGTATCATTCAGAACCCCGGTTCTGCCTCGCCACGCAGGAAGGTTATCCATCCATCCTTGTCTTTGAAGTAAAATCCTTCGAATCGAAGCGTCGTTTCATCGGCGTAGTCGAAGGTAGCGATATTGGAATAGGCCATGTGTCCACTATTTGCACCCTCATAGTGGGCATTCAGCAACAGGCAGTTGCGCTTCTCGCCATTTCCACCTTCCGGGCTGTAGTAACTCAGTTTCCATGTACCTGAGAAAGTTCCTTCCAAAGGCTCCACATTCTCCCAATCGGTATAGATTTGCTCCCCGTCGATGGTGACGAGCTTGCGGGTTTGCCATTTGCGCATACCCGACAGTGTGCCGTCGGTCTGGAATGTGAGGCGCTCGAAATAGCGCTGCGTGTCGCTGATGTTCTCGTAGTGCCATGTGCCGACCATGAGCGGCCCGTACAGCTCGTTCAGTTGCACGGTCTTTTCGTGTGCCTCCGGGTCGGCATATCTTGGTTCGTCGCTGCCGCAAGAGGCGAATGCGAGAGCGGCAATTAGGAGAAAGAGAAGTTTTGTATGTTTCATCTTGCTTATGCTTTATATCGTTTCTTTTGTCAATCCGTAAATAAGCAAGTCATAATCATTCCCATCCTTAACGACGGCATTTGGTAAGGTACCCTTATGCTTGAAACCATTCTTCTGTAGAACCCGTATTGAAGCGATGTTTGGTTGAAAGACATTGGCAGTTATTTGTTCAAGCGACAAGACATTGAATGCAATGGAGCATATCTGTCTAACTGCTTCTGTGCCTATCCCTTTGTTTGAGTAGCCATTGAGAATCATATAACCGATTTCTGCATCATCATCTTTCTTCTCAACCGATATGCTGCCTATGAGTTTCCCATCGCATACAATGGCACGATAGATACCATTAATTTCATTATTATCGGTAACCATCTTCAACCATTCTTCCGCATCCTTTTCTGTATAAGGATTGGGCAGACGGTCTGAAAGGTAATGCCTGTCAACAGCATTACACAGGTTCGTCAGTTCTTTTGCATCTGACAATGCCCATTGTTTTAGTTCAAGTTCCAAATATATCATCGTTGTTGCAACCATGATTTCCACTTGTTGCTGACGTCATTCAACTGTAAAATAGCAATAGACGATTTGGGGATTAAGCTGTTTGGATTTGAAAAACTCCTTGACGATGCGGTATTCCTGTCCTCGCTCGAAGTCGTATTTGTCTGACTCAACGTGGATAGTGAACAGGCGGAAACTATGTGGGGCGATTTCGTAGCCAATATCGCTGAATGCACAAATGGCTCCGCCTTCCCTCGTCTTGATAGGCAATGCTTTCCACTCGCTATTTGTCCGTTGTTCGATGGCGTATGCCTCGCCCGTCGTACAAGTGCTATCCGTATTATTCATCATTTCCACGACAATAGAGTCCAATGGAAGTTTCAGTGTCCTCCGTATGACTGAGTCGGTTTGCGAGAGGCTTTTGTCGGTGATGACGAGCCGCAGGGTGTCTGCACTGGTCACGGCCTCGGTGCTGTCCGTCGGCTGTTCCGCGTCTGTCACCGTCTGCCGTGCCGTTGGACGGCAAGAGGCGAATGCGAGGGTGGCTATTAGGAGGAAGAGATATTTTGCTTTGTTCATCCAGTGATTAACTGTTTTCAGAAACTTGCTTCTGCATCGCCTCGCTGGAAATTCACCCAACCGTCTTCGT
>OMTC01000123.1 GCA_900313845.1 uncultured Prevotellaceae bacterium | reverse complement strand
TCAATTATTCAAAAATTTGTCGTACCTTTGCAACCGCTTTGCGTGAAAAATTGCGCGGAGCACCTTTTTTATTTAATTATTTATTTTTTAACAACAGTATGAATCAGTACGAAACCGTTTTCATCCTTACTCCCGTTTTGTCTGACGAACAGACAAAGGAAGCGGTAGAAAAGATCAAGAGCGTCCTCACAAACGCTGGCGCAGACGTGTTCAGCGAGGAGAGCTGGGGTCTTCGCAAGCTGGCCTACCCAATCCAGAAGAAGTCAACTGGCTTCTATGGCATGATTGAGTTCAAGGCAGAGCCAACAGTGATCGCTAATTTTGAGTTGCAGTTGCGCCGCGACGAGCGTGTGCTCCGCTACATCACAGTCAAGAACGAAAAGTATGCTGCTCAGTATGCTGAGAAGCGTCGTAACAAAAACAAGGAGGCATAATCATGGCAACACCACAAGCAACATCAGAAATTCGCTACTTGACTCCAAACGCTATCGACGTCAAGAAGAAGAAGTATTGCCGTTTCAAGAAGAGCGGTATCAAATACATCGACTACAAGGATCCTGAATTCCTCAAGAAGTTCCTCAACGAGCAGGGTAAGATTCTCCCTCGCCGCATCACAGGCACCTCTTTGAAGTATCAGCGCCGCGTGGCTCAGGCAGTGAAGCGTGCACGTCAGATTGCACTCCTTCCATTCGTAACAGACTTGTTGAAGTAATTAAACAGGAGGTAAGATATGAAGATTATTTTGAAGAAAGACGTCCAGGGCTTAGGCTACAAGGACGATGTCCTCACAGTAAAGGACGGTTATGGCCGCAACTATCTTCTTCCTCAGGGTCTCGCAGTTCTCGCAACTGAAAAGGCTCAGAAGCAGCTCGCCGAGGAATTGAAGCAGCGCGCTCACAAGATTGCTAAGATTAAGGCTGACGCAGAAACTGCAGCAGCACGCTATGAAGGCGTAGCTCTCACTATCGAGGCAAAGGTATCCGATGGCAAGAACATCTACGGTTCTGTAGGTCCAGCTCAGATTGCTGAAGCTCTCGCAGCTAAGGGCATCGAAGTGGATCAGAAGCTCATCAACTTCAAGTCAGTGAAGGCACTCGGTAGCTATGTAGCAACAGTTCAGCTCCACAAGGAAGTAGCTGTTGAAGTTCCTTTCAACGTAGTTTCCGACGGTTCTTACGTAGAAGAGACTCCTGCTCCAGCTCCAGCAGCAGAACCTGCACCAGCTGCAGTAGCTGACGTTGACGACTTCGACGAAGAAGATCTCGAAGTAGTAACTGAAGCATAATCGCAGTTAGTATCAAAACACTAAAAGGTTGACTCCCACAAGAGCCAACCTTTTTTCGTTTTATAATACTCGCATCATCACCTTTTCATTCATCCCCCACTAAGCGACATCAAAAACTGCACCACTATGACTCGAACACTGCACCACTACGACACATACGCTGCACCACTACGACACAAACACTGCACCGCTTTCACGATGACGATGCACCGCTTTAGAAAATGAAAGGCATCGAATTTACTAACGCTCTCCATTGATTGTACTACATCTTTCCTTCGAATGAACCGACACTTTCCTTTGATTTTACTGAAAAACCGAGCCCTCAACGTTTTTATAGCGAAGGCTCGGCGTTGCAACAACGAAGGCTCGCCATTTCGATAGCGAGCCCTCGGCAACTAGTTGAATCCAAAGGAGCGGTTCAGTCAACCCACACATAAAGTTCTGAAAAGTCCCTAAAGCGAGGCAGAAAATCCCCTAATGCGCTGCATCAGAAGCAGTCCTTTTATCCTGAACTGGCGTAGGATGAGCAATTCTAATACCCCTTAATATTAATATTCTCGAACTTCACTTGGTAAGGCCATTGTTCATCGTTGGAAGGATTATCATCCCAAGGATGACGCCAATAATAGGTAGGAGCACCCATCACAACAAAGAAAATGTTCTTCACATCGGCAGGAACGGTGAGCGTAGCTACACCTTCAGCATCGCGCTGAACTTCACCGTAGGTGCGAGTGCCATCGTTGGAGAGAGCCACAAAGGCATAGCGCCATCCTGCCCGATTGACGGAGATGCTTCGATAACCTTTTGCTCCAGCAATGCCCTTGAAATTTGCCTTGATGACAGTACCGGCAGCCACCTTGTTCATGTTGATGATGCTATAGCCGAAATTCTGTGGACAATGGGCAGAATCCACTTCCCACCAATTTCGGTCAGCAGCAGAACGATGCAAATAAGTTTTATGTTGGCCGATGCGATGTGCAGCTCGGTCCCGCACACCATCTATGTCCCAGGTTGCCATACGCATGCAACCCTCCATCTGCTCGTCGCAGAATTCAGGCAGTGAGAGTCCGGCAAGACGCATGTAGGTTTCTATTGGGTCTTCGGGTCTGTTGGATTCACGCCAAAGGCGACCAATGAAATCCGTACCGTGCTTCATGCACCACCAGTCTTGCATGAAGCAGTTCTGATAACGCATGTCCTCATGCATGAAGTTGAGATGGCAAAGTGGAATATATCCTTCGAAGTATTCACCATCCGTGAACTGACGCTCAGGGAAAATCTTGTATGCCTGCCAATCGGCACAACTCTCCCACCAACCGTTTCCTCCTGAAGCTCCATCACCATAGCCATAGTTGTAGCCATGATTCATGCCCAAGTCGGCAGAAACCAAGTATTGGAAGGTGTGCCCCACCTCATGCGCCACGGTATGTCCTCCACGCGCATTGGCTGCCCAAGGATTGAAATGTCCGATACCCGTCTTTTCAGAGGAGCCAGCACCGTAAGTACCCGAGGCATCAGCACGCCATTCCTTCTGATAAGGTACATAGAGCTGAATCTTGTATTTCTGAGTGGTCGAAACTTCGGGTTTCATAAAGCCCAGTTCGCAATACTTGTCCCAGCAACGTTCTCCGATGTTCAGAATTTGTGCGGCACTTGCCACATTGCCATCACCAGGGAATTGCAACTTGGCAGGGTCCTCACCATAGCGCACATCCCAGAACACTGCATAATGCTCGCTTTCCTGGCTATGCGCAAAGTTGTAGCCCGAAGAAGCAGCACTGTTCATATAGTCCGTACCACTATATAAATCTGGTTTCAAGAGATAGCGTCCAGGATTGGTGAAACACATTTCCGACTCATCAATCGGAAGGAAAGACGACACATTCTTATCTGTATAGCCCGTGGCAAGTGTCGGATTATAGAATCGAAGTCGAGAAGGTGTGAGCGAAATGGAGTCCACATTCTGAATCGGCATCACAGCGTTGGCTCTGAAACGGTTGTCGAAGCGCACCCAAAGCGTGTCCTGAGCCTGTACCTGTTCACATGCCAGTGAGCTCAGCAATAATATCGATATAATAGCTTTTTTCATCGTTTCAAATATTTCTTACCATTAACCAAATATATTCCTGATGGCAATTCAAGCGACTGCAACTGACTGCCCCGCTCCAAATAGCCCACTTGGCGACCCATGAGGTCGTACACCGGACCACTCAATGCGCGCTTCTCATCATTCGTAATGGCAGCAATGGCAGAAGAAATAGAACCTATCTCCTCTTCAATGCCATTCACGAAGAAGCGCAGTGTGCTTGCTTCAGCAATTTCCTCCACTTCGAGCCACGATTGGAAACCGGGCACGATGACGGAATCGGCATGCTGCTCGAAGATGCCTTCATCATTCAACACATAGGAACCAGGCGATGCCTTCTTATTGCGAATGATGCGCCCAGTCATCACCGTATTGTCAAGACGGAGGAAGGTGCCACGAATACGGATTTTGGTTGTCTCGTCGTCGGATTTGTAGAGGCGAGCTGTGGCATAATTGCTCTTTCCTAAACTGACATCAGGAATAACGTAGATAGGGCCTTCCACACCACGCACATCATCGAAGGTGAGATAGAGTTTCTTTCCCGCAGGAATGTCAGCTTCACGAGTAGGACGAATGAGATAATGTGTGGATGCTGCAATCACCACATCGTCAGTCTGCACATCCACGGTGTCGAATTCAAGAATCACCTCTTCGCCATTCGTCACGCCTTTCACCTTTGCCACCACGCAGTCATCACCGAAAGCATCACGCACTTGTTTTCCTGTCAAATCGAAAGGCACAATCAGAGAGTTCCATTTGCCCACGGCGAGTGAGCGACGGAAAGCCAACAATCCGTGTTCCACCGTGCGAGAGGTGAACACGGTGCTATCTTCATTCAGCATCACCTTGGGCACTTCTTTCAGACGTATTCCCTTGATTTCTGCCTTGGCATAGCTATCGCCAGCAATCGTCACGGAGTCGGCACCGAGCACGAAAAGTTGCGCATTTTCCGAATCCACGAAATAGAAATAGCTCTTGCCTTTGGTCGTTGTCAGCACCAAATTCTTACCCGAATAGAGCGTGCGATAGCGGTCCACCAGTCGGGGTCCCGTCTGTGCTTGCAATACGGACGACAGTGCCAGCAACATTGTTAATAAAAATGTTCGTATCATTGATTAAAGTATTATTGAAGCCCCCCACCTGCTCCCCCGAGGGGGAGGAGAAAGAGAAAAGAGAAAAGTGAAAAGTGAAAAGTGAAAAGTGAAAAATGCCATACGGATGGAATCGCTTCACGTTCTTCTCCTCCCCTCGGGGAGGACGGGAGGGGGCTTTGTAATTAAGTTATTGTTTTAAAACCTTGAAGGCACGTCCATCAGAAGTCTTCAGAATCTGCATGCCACGCTCATGAGCAGGAATACGTGCACCACTCAAAGAGTAAGTAGCAACAGGACGTTCAGAAGCAGATTCAACAGCACTGATACCCAGCAGTTCTGGGTCAGCAATGGTGATATTGAAGCCATAGTTTCTGTTGTTGTAGGATGCAACCAACGTGGTTTGATAAATCTGCGTGTCGTCGATAGCCAAAGAACGGAAGCAGTTTTGTCCGCAGTCGGAAATACCCTTGTTGAAGAAAGCCGCAAAGAAAGCGATGTCCGCTTCCTCGCTCGTAGCGTTTCCGTCCTTGTCGAAGCAGATGCCGAAGTCGTAGTCGATGTATTCGTCAGCCACTGGTGAGAATGCGCCATTCGTGCCACGTACCTTCCAAATCACATTGTCGATGAAATCCTGCTCGTCAACAATGCCCAATGCCTTGAAGCAAGCCGTCAAATCGACAGGAGTTTCGGCATAATCCATGCCGTTCAATGGAGGCAGCACAAGGTCTTCCTCGCCATTCAAGGCAACATCATCTATACTTTCCACGAAGTTCAGCGTCACATTCAGTTTCACCTTCACGCCATCCCAAAGATTGGCAATATAGAATGTACCGAAGCTCTGGTCACCAATTTGACGGAAACCTGGCACAGCAAACCAAGTGAGTTCACTATTGTAGTACCAAACAGCGAAAGCGCCTGTGCCTGAATAGCTTGCAGCGTATGCCCAATGGTTTTCATCCTCAGGCGACATCCAGAAGCCGCCACCACCGTAGTCAGAAGCCTCACTCACTGAATACTGCTTCGTAACCAAACCCTCAGCAGTCACACCGTAGAAAGTGCCATTGGCAGTGCCCAACAGTTCTTCAACTTCCGTCATGCTCGTCTTACCTATTTCCCAAGAACTTTCACTTGGCACCACATTGGCAATCAAATTGTACTCGATTTCCTCACAGGTGTCGAAAGTGTAAGCAGGCGACATCACCGTCATGTCGATGATGAACTCATAGTAATGCGTGCCTTCCACCACGAAATAGAGATGTCCCGTCAACTTTTCTCCACCGATAAAATAGTCAGGCTTGTTGCCGAGTTTCAACATGCTGCTTTCTGCCAGATAATCCACGAAATAGCAAGAGTTGGAGTAGCTGTTCACCGCACTCGCCTCAGTCAGCCAGAATCCTGGTGCATCAGCGGTGTATTGGTCTGTGAGTGAACCATATTCGTCAGTACCCATCAAGACGAAATCAGCTGCCGTCACTTCGTGTCCCAATTGCTCGCTGAACAGTTTGGCAATGCCTTCCAAGTCGATTTCCATGGAATCTAGATGGTCTTCACATTGCCAAGAGTCACAGTCAGATAGAAATGGATGATGTATGCCTTGTCGCCATAAACAATATAGATATCGGCATTGCGCGTTTCGTCCATTTTCATGCCGTTAGGATATTGTCCCATCGTGCAGTTGACAGCATCCGCTTCTGCATCGTATGCCAAGGATGCCACCCAGAACACATCGCCTTCACCGTAAGGGCCCTGCGTACATTCCGACAATTCTGCACCCGTTTCCTCATCATACACACCACGCATGAACCAGAAACCAGGGGAAGGAGTAGCCGTGAAATTGTTGGTCAAATCTGCATCCCACATCTCGGTAGAAGCATTGAAGTGCTTGGCATAGAGCATGTACTTCAGTTTCTGTGCCATGTATTCAGGATTGATACCCAATGCCTCGGCAATGCCCTCTGTGTCGATGGTGTAAGGTACATTCGTCCAACTCACATCGGGTTTCTGCTCTGCTTTGAAGGTCGTTTCACCCACAATCGTCAAGTCGGCAATCGTGATGACAGGTGTCTTGTCGATGCCCTCACTTGCAAGGATGGTAAGCGTGATAGCGAACGTGGCTTTGCGACCATTGAAGTTGATGGCAAGCAAACAACTGCATACATCGCCTACGGTGAGCGGCTTCGTAGGATTCTGACCAATGCCAATGATAATCTCGTCGGCCTCGGCATCCCAGTAGAGTTGGCAATACCAATAGCCTTCAGAGCTCCACCACGACATCTGTCCGCTCTTGTCCATATAGAAACCACCATCGTCGGCACTATGCGACAAGTTGGTCTGTCCATCGAGCGTGAAAATGTCTGTCATCGGATAACCCGACGACTTCCATTTGTCGAGTTCCTCAATCAACACGTCAGCGGTGGTGTTGAGGGTTGTAGCAACTTCTGCCAAACTGAACGAGATGTTCGTTGTGGCATAGTCATCTTTCAATTCCTCCGAAATAGATGCGGAGAATTGCGCCTGTGCCGACTGAGCGAAAAGCATCAACGTCAACAGCAGCATCATGGAGTAAAGACGTTTTTTCATGTTAGAAACAATTTATTAGTTAATATCGTTAGTTAATCATTTCGTAAAACTTACTGTTTTCAGCATTACAAAGCAAAGATACAACAAATAATCGTAGCACAAATATAAAAGACAAAAAAAATTTCATCAGCAAAGAGAGTGCAGCTTGGAATTCCATGAGAAACCGACAAGTGCAAAAGGGAAAAGCATGTGTTTTTCCGCGTATTCTTCCTCCATTTGAGGCATATTCCGTATTTTTGCAGACGAAGTGAAAGTTTTTTCAAAAAAAATGGATGAGGACATGCAGTCTTTTCCCATGTTTCGGAACTATGAAGATAGAAACATGGAATTGAACATGGATGTTGCACAATTGATAGAACAATGCAAACAGGGCGACGAGCAGGCACTCGGCAAACTGTATGCGGCATACGCCCAGCAGATGAGGGGCGTATGTCGGCGTTATATCAATGACAGACAGACGGTGGATGATGTGCTGCACGATGCATTCGTCATTATCTTTACGTCGTTCGACCGACTGCGAGACAAACAGCGTGCTGACGCGTGGATGAGGGCGATAGTAAGAAATGTGGCGTTAAAATACAAAGAGCATCGCTCGACCTTGCCCATGATATCGCTGGAGGAAACCAACGAAGCGGAGTTCATCAGCACGGAAGATGAGGACTTAGACGTGAGAGGTGTGCCTCTTGATGAAGTGCTGAGGATGGTGGACCGACTGCCCGATGGATATGGGAAAGTGTTCCGTCTTTCGGTGTTCGAAGGCATGACCCACAAGGAGATTGCTGAAGAATTAGGCATTGCATCTCATTCATCAT
>OMTC01000300.1 GCA_900313845.1 uncultured Prevotellaceae bacterium | reverse complement strand
ACAAGTATGCCCTTTCGGAGTGTTGCAAGCCGATTCCAGGCGACCCCGTGATGGGATACATCGACGACAACAACCATGTCGTTATTCACAAGCTGCAATGTCCTGTTGCTGCTCGTCTGAAAGCAAATCATGGCAATCGGGTGCTAGCAGCAGAGTGGTCGAAGAAGATGTCAACCATGCTGTTCCCTGTCACCATCTTCATGCGTGCCCTCGACCACATGGGTTTGTTGAATGAAATCACCCAGGTTATTTCTCAGGAGATGAGTGTGAATATGCACAAGCTCACGGTGGAAGTGAAGGACGGTATTTTTGAATGTACCGTTCAGCTCTTCGTGCACAACACGAATGAGGCAGATGATTTGCTGAAGCATCTGCAAGCACTGAAATCCCTCGACAGCGTTTCTCGCATTTAGTCCTTTCTTAGTCCTTTGATACACAATAACAGAAAAGAAAACTCGCTGATAAAATCAGAGTTCTGTTCTGTAGTTTTCTTTGAGTTCCTGACGGAGCGATTTCGCTTTTCCTTCAGTCACTTTGTCCATCAGTGCCCAAAAGGCATCGGAATGGTCGTGATGCACGGTGTGGCATAGTTCATGAAGAATGACGTAGTCGATTAGATGCGAGGGTAGTGTCATGAGATAGACCGAAAGATTGATGCTGTTCGTCGCGGAGCATGAGCCCCATCGTGTTTTTGAGGTCTGAATCTTCAAATCCTTGTATTTGAAGCCATAGCGTTTTGCCAGTTGAAACATTCGGTTCCACAAAATCACCTTTGCCTGTATTCTCAATTCCTCCACGATCACTTTTCTCAGCCATTCTTGTTTTTGGGAAAAGTCTGTATGGGGCGGACAAACAATTTGGCATTGTCCTTCTTTGCGATTGACGAAGAAACAGTCCCGATTACCCTCTATCAGTTCCAACTTCATGACATCTGTGTCAATCTTGTAGTCGAGATTGATGAGCTTCTGTGTTACACCCAGTGGGATGGTGATGTGAACTTCTGTTCCAACAACGCGCATCACGAATCTTTTTGCTCTCGTGTTTGTGGTGAGTATAATCTTTCCAAACTCCTTATCTTCGATGTAATATTTCATCTTTATAGTTTTTGTGTATGCAAAGATAGATTTTTTCTTTCATTCGGTTTTTTATTTTTCAGTTTTATTTTTATCTTTGCGAACTCATTCTAAATAGTTTAACGTTTAGCGTTTAAAGTTTAACGTTTAACGAAGCTACCCTTCTCCGCGAATACTCAAAAACTTAAAAACTCAAAAACTTATAAACTAATAAATGAATATCATGAAATTAAAACCTTTGTTTATTGTTACATTCCTGATGCTATATTGTGCTGTTTCGAATGCACAAGGTTGGAGACAACGCGTTGCTCCACGAGAAAATATTCCACTCGATTCTATCCAGTTGAGTGACCCCTTCATCTTAGCCGATGAAAAAACTCGCACCTATTACATGACTGGTACAGGTGGCATGTTATGGAAGAGTAAGGATTTGGCTACATGGAGCGGTCCTTACATGGTGATTGAGGTGGACCCTAATTCTTGGATGGGTCCTCACCCGATGGTTTGGGCTGCTGAGATTCATCAGTATAAGGACAAGTATTATTACTTTGCCACGTTTACCAATCGAGACGTGAAGATTGACACGGTGGCGAACAATGTGATTGAACGTCGTGCCTGTCATGTGTTGGTGAGCGACACACCCGATGGACCTTATCGTCCGTTTGGAGATTCCACTTATCTCCCTGCCAACATGCCAACGCTGGATGCCACATTGTGGATTGATAAGGACAAGAAGCCTTACATGGTGTATTGCCACGAGTGGTTGCAAAACCGAAATGGAACGGTTGAGAAGATAGAACTGAAGCCTGATTTCAGTGGAACGGTAGGGGAGAGGAAAATCTTGTTCCGTGCCAGCGATTCTCCTTGGAGCAGGGAAAACACGGATGATGGCAGTGTCCGTCCAAACATGGTGACCGATGGTCCATTCCTCTTCAAGACTACCAAAGGGAAATTGGGCATGATATGGACCAGTTGGATTCGTGACATCTACACGCAGGGTGTTGCCTATTCTCAAAGTGGAACGCTGGATGGTCCTTGGATTCAGGAACCCGAACCAATCACACCTCCTAACTTTGGTCATGGCATGATTTTCCGCACTTTCGATGGTCGTTTGCTGATGTCGGTGCATAGCCATAGGAAAGATGCAAGGGGTAGAACCATTCGTCGTCCACGTTTCTTCACTCTAAGTAACAAGGGCAGCAAACTTAAACTTGGACAGGAATATCATCCGTAGGAAAGCCTCACCCCCGACCCCTCTCCAAAAGGCGTGAGGAGTAGAATGAAAAAGCCTCACCCCCAACCCCTCTCCAAAGGGCGAGGGGAGTAGAATGAAAAATTTCCGATTTTCCGAATAAATTCCGTTTTTTCCATTGTTAAAACTCAAAAACTTATAAACTCAAAAACTTAAAAACTTACTATATGAAAAGAACGACTATTTTATCGTTGGCTTTGCTGTTGTCGATGCCAATGATGGCACAGAGAACTACGAGTATCTCATTGAATCCTGCTGAGGCAAAGGATAAGATTAACAAAGAAATCTATGGCCAATTTGCTGAGCACCTTGGTACTTGTATCTATGGTGGACTTTGGGTTGGTCCTGAGTCTTCTATTCCAAATACCAATGGCTATCGTAATGACGTGCTTCAGGCTTTGAAGGACATCAAGGTTCCTGTGATGCGTTGGCCTGGTGGCTGCTTCGCTGATGAATACCACTGGATGGATGGTATTGGTCCAAAGGAAAATCGTCCTCGCATGGTGAATAACAACTGGGGTGGTACGGTGGAAGACAATTCTTTCGGTACACACGAGTTCTTGAACCTCTGCGAAATGTTGGGCTGTGAACCATACGTCAGCATGAATATGGGTAGCGGTAGTCCTGAGGAAACGGCTAAGTGGGTGGAATACATGACTGCCAAGGATGGTCCAATGGCGAAACTTCGTAAGCAAAATGGACGCGAAGAACCTTGGAAGGTGAAGTATATCGGTGTTGGTAACGAAAGCTGGGGTTGTGGTGGCAATATGCGTATCGAATACTATTCCGACCTTTATCGTCGCTATAGCACTTATTGCCGTGAATTCAATGGCAACCGTCTTTACAAGATTGCTTCTGGTGCGAGCGACTACGACTACAACTGGACTGAAGTGGCAATGAAGCAGATTGGTAACCGCATGAATGGTCTTTCGCTTCACTACTACACCTGCTACACATGGAATGGCTCGAAGGGAAGTGCCACTAACTTCAATAAGGATCAGTATTATTGGACGATTGCCAAGTGTGGTGTGGGTATTGAAGAAGTACTCAAGAAACACATTGCCATCATGGATGAGTACGACCCACGTAACCACGTGAAGTTGCTCGTGGATGAATGGGGCACTTGGTGGGATGAAGAGCCAGGCAGTGTGCGTGGACACCTCTATCAGCAGAACACCATGCGCGATGCGATGGTAGCTGCCGTTTCTCTCAACACATTCCATCAGTATACCAAGCGTATTGGTATGACCAACATTGCACAGATTGCCAACGTGCTTCAGAGTATGGTGCTTACGAAGGGCGACAAGATGGTGCTCACACCAACATACTATGTGTTCAAGATGTACACAGACAACATGGAAGCTATCAACATTCCGCTTTATACCATTTCAGATACTTTCAAGGCTGAGAATGAACAAAAGGGTTCTCCTGAGCGTGTGGCTCCATACGTGAGTGCATCTGCTTCGAAGGCAAAGGATGGCACGGTGAATATCAACCTTGCTAATGCTGATTTGGACAATTCGAATAAAGTGACTATCGACCTCGCTACCATTAAGGGTAAGATTCAGAAAGCTACCATTCTCACGTCGAAGGACATGAAGGACCATAACACATTTGAAAAACCAAACGTTGTAGCTCCTGCTAATTTCAAGGGTGCTACCATCAAGGATGGAAATAAAAAATGAAGAATGGCACCTGCCATTCTTCATTTTTTATTCAGTGGTCAAAGGTCGAAAGACAAAGGCTTGCCATCCAGATGGTTTTTCTCCTCCCCTCGGGGAGGCTGGGAGGGGCCTTCGTTCTTCATTCTTTATTCTTCATTCTTCATTTAATTTGCTGCTTCAAATTCCTTTAAGAAGCGCACGTCATTCTCGGAGAACATGCGGAGGTCCTTGACATTGTATTTTAGATTCGTAATGCGCTCTACGCCCAAACCGAATGCATAACCCTTATACTTCTTGCTGTCGATACCGTTGAGCTCAAGCACGTTAGGGTGAACCATACCGCAACCAAGAATCTCTACCCAACCTGTGTGCTTACAGAAACTACATCCTTTGCCACCGCAGATATTACAAGAAATATCCATTTCAGCTGATGGTTCTGTGAATGGGAAGTAAGATGGACGTAAACGAATCTTGGTTTCTTCACCGAACATTTCCTTGGCAAAGAGCAAAAGAACCTGCTTCAGGTCGGTGAAGCTCACATCCTTATCCACATAAAGACCTTCCACTTGATGGAAGAAGCAGTGTGCACGTGCAGAAATTGCCTCGTTGCGATATACACGTCCTGGGCAAATCACACGGATAGGTGGTTGCTGACGCTCCATCACGCGAGCCTGTACTGACGATGTGTGAGTACGAAGGATGATGTCGGGATGACTTTCCACGAAGAAGGTGTCTTGCATGTCGCGTGCAGGATGGTCGTCTGCGAAGTTCATGGATGAGAACACGTGCCAGTCGTCTTCCACTTCAGGACCTTCAGCCAGCGAGAAACCCAAACGAGCGAAAATGTCAATGATTTCGTTCTTCACGAGTGTGATAGGGTGGCGTGTACCCAATTTGATTGGATAAGCAGTACGAGTGATGTCGATATTTTCATCCTCTGTGTCGGTACTTGCCAAAGTTTCGCGCAAAGAATTGATACGTTCTTGAGCCTTGTTCTTGAGCTCATTGATTTTGATACCAACTTCCCTTTTCTGATCAGCACTTACATTACGGAAATCTGCCATCAAGGCAGTAATCTTACCTTTTTTACTGAGATACTTGATGCGAAGGGCTTCCACTTCTGTAGCTGATTTTGCCTGAAGTGCTTCCACTTCCGCCATCAATTCTTGGATTTTTTCTAACATTTATTTGTAGAATTTTGTAGTTGACTTTCTTCTTTTTTCTCCCATTTCGGGAAAATCCTTGCAAAGATAAGCAATTTACTTCAAACTTTTTGTCTTAACTCAAAAAGAAACACTAAATTTGCAGAAAAATGCAAGATTTGTTAGCGTCACGAATGGGTTTCGTATCATTGTAATTAGTAATTCGCTCGTTTGAATGAAACAGCTGTTTACCATATCTCTACTCAGTTTGTTGTTCTGTTCTTGTTGGCATTCTTCGGAATCAACAGACAGTTCTGAGGATGAAGTTGTTGAAGATTCCATCGAGGCGGAAGAGGATTCATTGATTCTTTTCGAAGAAGAAGTTGTTCCTGTTTCTGCAGATGAATTATTCGATGATTTCTTCTTCAGCTTTACGACGGACCAGCGTTTCCAAATGCAGCGAGTCAAATTCCCTCTGAAATGCAAGGAAGGACAAGACGAATTGGTGATTTCTCGTGAGGAATGGAAAGAATTCAATCGTTTCACCACGCAGGAGTTCTACTCCGTTCTTTATGAGCGCGAAAGTGATATGGAGATTCAAAAGGACACGGCTGTCAATGAAGTGAGTGTCGATTGGATTTATCTTGATGATGATTATGTGGAGCGTTACAACTTTGTTCGTTCTCAGGATGGACAATGGCTTCTTCTCGATTTTGGAAAAGAAGAAACGAGTGCCACACCATACGCAAGTTTTGCAAATTTCTATGCAAAGTTTGCTTCCGATTCCATTTTCCAACGCGAGTCCATTCAGTTTCCTCTCCATGTGGTAGCGGAAGAGCAAAGCGATGGGGATGAAGGAGGAGAAGCCCATCTCTCTCCTGATGAGTGGTTTGAATTCCGCCAAGAAATGCCTATGCCAGAGGGAGTGATGACAAACATCAATTATGGTCAACCTTCTATTTCTCAAAACCGTAAGATTTTGCTTGTTGAAGGAATGAGCAATGGTCTTTACGTGAAGTATAAGTTCGACCGAACCAACGGAAAATGGCGACTCTATGAAATTGAAAATTAAAGAAAATCATCCGATATTTAATACGTTCCACATCGAAGCGCATGCTGCTCGCTATGCAGAATATGCTTCGGTGGAGGAATTGCAATCTCTCATACCCGAACTTGCTCATCAAACTGTGCTCCATGTGGGTGGTGGCAGCAATCTGCTTTTCTTGAAAGATTTCGATGGTATTGTTCTCCACAGTGCTATTCGTAGCATCGATTTGGTGGAAGAAGATGAGAAATCTGTTATCGTCCGAGTAGGTGCAGGCATCGTATGGGACGAATTCGTGGCTTACACCATTCAGCAAGGGTGGAGTGGGGCAGAAAACCTCTCGCTCATTCCTGGTGAAGTAGGTGCTTCTGCTGTGCAAAATATCGGAGCATACGGAGCTGAAGCAAAGGACATCATCGTTCAGGTTGAAGCTGTGGAACTGTCAACAGGAAAGATACGTGTGTTTGAAAATGCTGAATGCAACTATGCATATCGTCAAAGTATCTTCAAACAGGAACTTCGAGGAAAATATGCCATAACGCATGTTTCTTATCGTCTGTCCAAACAATTCGAGCCTCACATCTCCTACGGAAACATTCAGTCGCAATTGCCTGAAGGAGAACCGCTCACACCACAATTGGTGCGCGAAACAGTCATCAAACTCCGACAGAGCAAGTTGCCCGACCCAGAAGTGCAGGGCAATGCCGGCAGTTTCTTTATGAACCCTGTGGTATCGCAAGAACAATTCGAGTCTATACAGAAAGATTATCCCAACATGCCGTTCTACGTCGTTCCAAATGGCGTTAAAATTCCAGCAGGCTGGTTGATTGAACAATGTGGATGGAAGGGTAAATCTTTAGGTCCTGCCGCCGTGCATTCCCGCCAGGCATTGGTGCTTGTCAATTTGGGTGGAGCAACAGGCCAAGACATCCTCCGTTTGAGCGACACTGTTCGTCA
>OMTC01000340.1 GCA_900313845.1 uncultured Prevotellaceae bacterium | reverse complement strand
TGTTCCCAAATGAGCAACCAATCAGGTTCTATATGACATTCCCATTGACCATCACGTTTTCCATGTAGCAGGTGAGGACGGTAGTTGTCAGGTAAAGAACCATATTGTTCAAGAAGTTCCATTGCTCTACGTAGTTTGTCCATTGACAGACCTCGTTTGATACAACGCTTAACATCCTTCTCGAATTGCTTGGTAGTGCGTAGTCTATAAGCCATTAGATACCCATGCTTTTAAAAAAATCGTCAACTGAAGCGTATTCGTTGACATGCCCTTCTTCTATGTCACGAAGTGAACGCTCATAGCTGGTCAGCTTTTGGGGACGGGGAACAGTGATTTTTCCAACACCCTTCACCATGCTGATAGCCTTCTTAATGTCTTTAATCATTGACATATCCTCAATGTTGACTATTATCTGTCCTTGAGTTGGTATGGTAGATGTATTTGCCATAATCTTCTAATTTTCAATTCTATTGACAAAGATACTTAGTTTTTCTGAGAAAAACGAAAAAATTCTCATCTTTCGTTGAGAACTAAATGAATTCCTGTTCTTTGAGGCGGTTATATTCCTGTTCGAAATTGGGAGTGAGGATGTCTTTGCCGATGGCATCGAGGATTTCTTGCTCTGTCCAGAAGCGACCACCGTCGAGTTCGTCGGAGGGATGGATGTCGCCGTCGTAGATGGCTTTGTGGACAAAGACGAGTTCGCGCTCACGTGCTGACTCGAAGACGTATTTCATGAGGAATTGGGTATCTGTCTCAATTCCTATTTCTTCTTTCACCTCGCGCTTCAAAGCCATCTCCACGTTCTCGCCGAAATCAACGTGACCACCGACGGCAGTGTCCCACTTGCCTGGCTGAATGTCTTTCCACTGAGGGCGACGCTGCAAATAGAGTTCACCACGGCTGTTGAACACATGGAGATGCACCACGGGGTGCAATGGCTTACTGCCTCCATGACATTCACCACGTGTGGCTGCACCGATGATGTTACCTTCCTCATCCACGAGAGGAAGCATTTCGTTCATGTTATCTTTCATTGAAATCCTACCTTTTTCTAAATCGTTTCAAAGATAAAGCTTTTTATCAAGGATTTAAAGGATTTGAAAGGATTTTTCAAGAACGAACTCCACAGTGCCAAGAAAAACTCGTCTTATTCTGCCAAACCACCATAATTTTACATAGATTTGGCAAAATAGCAGTATCATCCAAACGACTATCACAGCGGATGATTTATTTGTGTAACTTCGTTCTGTGCGTGTGCCAGTCGGTAGGCTCGTGGTGACATGCCTGTGTGCTTCTTGAACATTCGTGAGAAATAGAGGCTGTCATCGAAACCTAACTTATAGCATATTTGATTGATTTTCAAGTCTGTCATCACTAACAAATGACAGGCGTGCTTGATTTTCTGCTGCTTGAAATAGACAAGAGGACTGACACCCATCTGCTTGTGGAAAATCTCGTTGAAATGACTTTGTGAATAGCCCACGTATTGAAGCACATCCTTGAGAGTGATGCGCCGCTCTATGTTCTCATCCATGAAGTGCTTGGCAGCCGTGACGATAGTATGCTGCTGAGCATCGGGAAGCAATGGGATGGAGTTTCGCCCTCGACGGAACTGACAGAGGTAGCGCATGGAAGCGAGATAGTGGTGAAGCAGCGAAGAGACGTAGCGGAGGTCTTCGAGTTCTGTGCCTTGCTGGAGGGTGGAAAGCATCTCCTCGAAGATGTTGTTTCGTTCGCTGATGCGAGAATTGAGGGCGACACTGATGGTTTGAGGGGTTTGTGCTCCTTCCGCATAGACGGCAGCATGTTCCCCCTTGAAATGCACCCAGTAGATGGTCCAATGGCTGTCGGGATTTGCTCCGTAGGCATGAGGCACACCCACAGGCAGGATGACATATTGGTTTCGTTCGATGTGATACTGATGGCTATTGACAGTGCACCATCCACTGCCGTCGGTGCAATAAATCAGCACATACTGGTCGATGCCTTCGGGACGGTTGCGATAGTGGTGCTTTGCCATGGGATAGTAGCCAATGTCAGTGATGTAGAGACAATGAATCAATGGGTCAATGGCTTCCTGTGCAATGGTCTCTGGTGGCAGCACCACTGTTCGTTCGCCCGAAAATCCGTCTTTTCTTCTTGGCATATCGCAATGTGATTAAGAACCATGCCAAAGGTATGGATTTTTTGGCAAACCACACAAAATGATGTCCGTTTTTTGCATGGAGCATTCAAAAGAAGGTAAAAAAGAGGGAAAACAGATGCGAAGAGAGCGCTATTTTGTCCATTATGAAAAGTTGAAAAGTCCATATATTGCACCAGTGAAAAACCGTAATTTTGCAACTGAAAATAAAAACTAACAACTCTATGAAAAGTCAGAGCAAATTATTCATTTATTTCATTTGCATGGTTTCGGCCATGGGTGGCCTTCTCTTTGGCTACGACTGGGTAGTGATTGGCGGTGCCAAACCGTTTTATGAACTGTATTTCAGCATCGACAACAACCCTGTGATGCAGGGAGTGGCGATGACAACCGCCTTGGTGGGTTGTTTGGTGGGAGCGATGGTGGCAGGTAGTGCCGCCGACAGGTTTGGTCGAAAACCTCTTCTCATGCTGTCGGCAGTGCTGTTCACTGTGTCAGCCATTGCCACCGGTTTGTTCAACGATTTCACGCTGTTCAACATCGCTCGCTTCGTGGGTGGTATCGGCATCGGTATTGCTTCAGCCTTGGCACCTATGTATATAGCCGAAGTGAGTCCTGCTGAGATTCGCGGAAGGATGGTGTCGCT
>OMTC01000191.1 GCA_900313845.1 uncultured Prevotellaceae bacterium | reverse complement strand
TGCAGCCCAATCATCGAGGCTTGCCCTTTCCCTAACAAGGAGAGTATGATGAGCCTGCTACATTCGTTTTACTGCTGGGGAGCAGTAGGGGTGATTGTGGGTTCCACGCTTTTCTTTACGCTCTTTGGACTGGACAACTGGCGAATTCTGGCTTGCCTTTGGGCATTGATTCCACTCTATAACATCATCAATTTTGCCACTTGTCCCATTGAACCCATTGTCGAGAATTCTGAGGGCATGAGCATGAGTCAGCTGCTTGGGAAACGGATGTTCTGGATTTTCCTACTTTTGATGGTTGCAGCTGGAGCCTCCGAGAGTTCTATGGCACAGTGGACATCTGCCTTTGCGGAAGCATCTTTGGGCGTTGACAAGGCTATCGGCGACTTGGCGGGGCCATGCGGCTTTGCTTTCTGCATGGGACTTGGGCGACTTTGGTATGGGAAGAAAGGTCAGCGGCTCGACCTGTCAGCCTATATGAAAGCTGCTGGTGTTCTGTGCTTTGCTGCCTATCTGACGGCATCCTTGTCGTCTGTTCCGCTCATCAGTTTTGCGGGCTGTATGATGAGTGGATTGGCTGTGGGTATCATGTGGCCTGGCTCCATCAGCCTCACTTCAGCACGAATGCCTACTGGCGGCACTGCCCTCTTTGCCTTGCTTGCACTGGCTGGAGATGTGGGTGGAACGTTGGGACCATCCCTTGTGGGACTTTGCACCAAATCCAGCGAGAACGACATCCAAAGCGGTCTGCTTGCAGCGTCCGTCTTTCCTGTGCTGCTGGTGGTGTGTCTGCTCTGCCTTCGTAGTGGAAAGGTAAAGAAAGAGACTGCTCAGTAAATACAAAAAAAGCCGTGTTTCGATTGAAACACGGCCAAGTCCTTAAGCTATGACTTATGATTCTATTCCTTGCGGAATAATTACATCTTGTTGATGAGCTTAGCAGCACCCGACTTGAGGTTAGCAGCCTTCTTCCAGTGGATAATGTTCTGCTTAGCAAGCTTGTCGAGCATCTTCTGAAGTTTTGGGAACATAGCAGTTGCTTCTGCCTTGTCCTTGGTGTTGCGAAGATCGCGGAGCGCATTACGCATAGTCTTAGCGTAGTAGTGATTGTGAAGCTTGCGAGTCTTGTTCTGACGAATGCGCTTGATGGTTGATTTGTGATTTGCCATTTTCTTTGTTTATTTTTTTGATTGTATTAAAATAAAAAAAGGAAGTACGATGTGGTATGGCTTTGTGGACCTCGCACCCATCTTCCTGTTCATTTGGTAGCCTATAGCAGAGTCGAACTGCTCTTTAGAGAATGAAAATCTCTCGTCCTAACCGATAGACGAATAGGCCAGCCTGAGGCATATTTGCCAGCATTCCTCAGCCACTTGGGCGGAAACGCGGTTGCAAAGGTAAGGACTTTTTCGATACTGACAAAATATTTTTCAAAAAAAATGACTCTCAAACATCATTTTCTCTCTTGCAAAGGCTTTTTGTTGGAGTTCTTACGGGAATTTGCAACGTTTTCACTAACTTTGCAGATGGCTTAAAGAGCGTGTTCCTTTTCATTAAATGCGTTTTCGTGGCATAGTACTTCGGACGGTGAAATATCAGGATTCGAGTTTGATTGTTGATTTTTTCACGGCTTCTCACGGGCGGCTTTCGTTCGTGACGCATGTGTCGCATTCGTCGCGGAAGTCATCGTTGGGCGCATCGTTCTGGCGTCCACTTAACTTGTTGGAGTTCGAAGCCGAACTGCCCGTTCAGAATGCTCGCCGTTTGCCCCGTCCGAAGGATGTGCGTGTGTATGAGAACTATGTTGACATTCCCTACAATCCCTTGAAATCCACGTTGGCGCTGTTTCTCTCCGAATTTCTTTCGCATGTGCTTCGTGACACGCAGAGCGATACACCCTTATATAATTATATAGAGTATTCGCTTCGCTGGTTGGATGCGGCTACGGAGCATTACAGCAACTTCCATCTGGTCTTTCTGATGCAGCTCACGCAGTTTGTCGGCATCTATCCCAATCTCAGCGATTACGCACCACGTCGTTTCTTCGACCTTGTGCAAGGCACCTATTGCTATGGGCAGCCTCCTCATTCTTCTTTTTTGTCTCCCGAGGAGGCGCAGTTGCTCCCAACTCTTTTCCGTATGAACTACTCGAATATGCATCTGTTCCGTTTCAATCGCCAACAGCGGTGGCGATGCCTCGAAGTCATCAACAACTACTATTGCGTGCATTTTCCGCAGTTCCCGCAGTTGCGCTCCCTTTCTGTCCTTCGAGAAGTGTTCGATTAAGGCTAATTGTTTGTAATTGCGTCCGATTTTTCCTCAAAAAGTCAAAAAACTCATAAGTTTTCATGTAAAATCAAAAGAAAGTGCTAATTTTGCAGACAAATTGCAAAAATGTGCATTCATGGAAACTGAAGGTCAAGAATTTAAGATTGATGTCGATGCCATTGTGCGCGACAAAGCGGGGACGAAAGCTAAGTACATCCCAGGCTTCATCATTTCATGGCTGAAGAAAGTATTGCATCAGGACGAGGTCAACCGTTTCATTTCGGGACGTGCCGCAGGAAAGTATGGCATTGATTTCCTCGATGAATGTGTGGATTACTTGGAGATGGACATCACCGTGAATGGATTGGATTCCCTTCCCACCAACGAAGGCGGACGCTATTTCACCATCGTGAGCAACCACCCACTTGGAGGTGAGGACGGTGTGGCATTGGGCAAACTCGTTTGCCACAAGTGGGACAGCAAGATGGTCTATTTGGTGAACGACATCCTCATGAACCTCAAAGGACTCGCACCCCTTTGCATCCCTATCAACAAGACAGGTTCGCAAAGTCGCAACTTCCCAAAGATGGTGGAGGCAGCTTTCCAGAGCGAGAAGAACGTGGTGATGTTCCCTGCAGGACTCTGTTCTCGCAAGCAGGACGACGGCACGATTCGCGACCTCCCTTGGAAAAAGACCTTCATCACGAAGAGCATCCAGTATCAGCGCGACGTGATTCCCGTTCATTTCAGTGGACACAATTCCGACCGCTTCTACAACATCGCACGTCTTTGCAAGAAGTTCAATCTCAAGTTCAATTTCGCCATGCTCTATCTCGTCGATGAGATGTACAAGAATGTGGGCAAGAAGTTCACCGTCAGCTTTGGCGAACCAATCCCTTGGCAAACCTTCACCGACAAGTCGAAGAGCCATGCAGAATGGGCACAGTGGGTGCAGAACAAGGTGTATGAACTCTAATTCAGAAAACAATTAGCAATCAAATATGGAAAGAGAAGAAGAAATCATTGCGCCTATCCCCGTCGAACTCCTGAAACAGGAACTTACCGAGGACAAGCTTCTTCGCAAAACAAACAAAGGCAACAACGAAATTTACATAGTCACTTGGCACAACGCTCCCAATGTGTTGCGCGAGATTGGTCGTTTGCGTGAAATAGCCTTCCGCAGCGATGGCGGTGGCACAGGCTTGGCTTGCGACCTCGACGAATTCGACACTTGCGAGAACTGCTACAAGCAGATTGTGCTTTGGAATCCCGAAGCCAACGAAATCATCGGAGGCTATCGATATATTTATGGTGAAGATGTGGATTTCGACGAGAACGGACAGCCCATTCTTGCCACCAGCCACATGTTCCATTTCTCGGATACTTTCATCCGTGACTATCTGCCTAACATGATAGAGCTGGGACGCTCCTTCGTCTCCCTCAAGTACCAGTCCACCCGTGCTGGCGTGAAGGCAATCTTTGCCCTCGACAATCTCTGGGACGGCATCGGTGCGGTCACTGTCATTCTTCCTAATGTGAAGTACCTCTTTGGAAAGATGACCATGTACCCAACCTACAACCGCCGTTGCCGCGACATGATTCTCTATTTCTTGGGCAAGCATTTCGAGGACACCGAACACCTTGTCTATCCTTTCCATCCCATCAAGATGGACCACGAAAGCAAGGAATTCGATGAATTGTTCAGCGAGAAGGAATTTAAGGAGGACTATCGCATCCTGAACCGCGAAGTTCGTGCGGCAGGACTCAACATTCCGCCATTGGTGAACAGCTACATGAACATTTCTCCAACGATGAAGTTCTTCGGCACTGCCATCAACGACGAGTTTGGCGACGTGGAGGAAACAGGCATCCTCATCACCATTTCCGAAATCTTCTCCGACCGCTTGGACCGACACATCAATACTTTTAAGTTGAATGAAGAATGATGAATGATGAATGAAGAATTCATCACGAAACAGATAACCAACAAACAGAACCCCGAAGATGGCATTAGAGCATCTTCGGGGTTCTTTTTTATTACTAAATAATGATAATCCTGCCCTGCGGTTTGCGATAGCTTTCGCCCAATGAGCCGCCGAGCGTCTTGCTCAGATAATTGATGACCACATCGCGTACCGTCAGTGTGGTAGCACGTATCACGGGACAATCCTTCAGCATGTTGTAGAAACCGCCTCCCT
>OMTC01000344.1 GCA_900313845.1 uncultured Prevotellaceae bacterium | reverse complement strand
TACGAATTATTTCTCGATAAATAGCATCTGTGGAGAACTAATTTAGTGGATATACTCAATCAATCGTTTGCTTTTAGTGAAAAACTGAGGGCTCGTGAAAAATATAGCGAAGGCTCGCCATCGTCTTAGCGAGCCTTCGTTAAAACGATGGCGAGCCTTCGGCAACTAGTTAAATCCAAAGGAGCGGTTCATGAAACGTGGTAAATAGCAAGTCCCCCTCCAGCCCCTCTCCCAGCTCCCCCCAAGGGGGGAGGGCTCCATCCGGATGGCTTTCTCCTCCCTTTGGGGAGGTAGGGAGGGGCTTTATTCGTCGTAAAAGAGGTGGAAATTCACGACGGCTTCGATGCCTCGGCGAATCATGTCGAGTGGTATGTTTTCGTTAGGGGAATGGATGGCATTGCTTTCCAGTCCGAAGCCCATGAGGATGGTTTTGATGCCAAGAACCTTTTCGAAGGTGGCAATGATTGGAATGCTTCCTCCGCGTCGAACAGGGAGAGGACGTTGTCCGAATGCAGCTTCGAATCCCTTTTCTGCTGCTTTGTAGGCAGGAAGGGAAATAGGGCAGACATAGCCTTCGCCTCCATGCAGATAATCCACTTTCACTGTCACTCCCACTGGTGCTATGCTTTGCAGATGCTCAGCAACGAGTTTTGCTATCTTTTCGCTGTTCTGATGCGGAACGAGGCGAGTGGAAATCTTGGCAAATGCTTTGCTTGGAATCACAGTCTTGGCTCCTTCGCCTGTGTAGCCTCCCCAAATGCCACAGCAATCGAAGGATGGGCGGCAACTATTGCGTTCAAGTGTGCTATAACCTTTCTCTCCGAATACCTCCTTGATGCCGATGGCGGCTTTGTATTTTTCCTCATTGAAAGGGATATGTGCAATCATCTCTCGTTCCTCGGCAGGCACTTCCTCTACATCGTCGTAGAAGTGAGGAACAGTGATGCGTCCGTCAGCGTCGGTGAGTTGGGCTATCATCTTGCAGAGAGCGTTGATGGGATTCATGACGGCTCCACCGAAATGTCCTGAGTGTAAATCGCGGTTGGGTCCCGTCACTTCCACTTGCCAATAGGAGAGTCCGCGCAGGCCTGTGGTAAGTGATGGCAGTTCGGCACTCAGCATGGAGGTGTCGGACACAAGGATGATGTCTGCCTTGAGCAGTTCCTTGTGTTTTTCGCAGAAGGTTTCCAAACTTGGCGAACCGATTTCTTCTTCCCCTTCGAGAATGAATTTCACATTGTGCTTCAGCAGTCCGTTCTTCACCAAATACTCGAATGCCTTGGCTTGGATGAACGATTGTCCTTTGTCGTCGTCCGCGCCGCGAGCCCAGATGTGTCCATCACGAATGACGGGTTCAAATGGTTCGGATTTCCAAAGTTCAAGTGGCTCTACAGGCATCACATCGTAGTGCCCGTAAATCAGAACCGTTGGCGCTTGGGCATTCACGATTTTCTCTGCAAATACCATCGGATTGCCATCGGAAGGCATCACTTCGGCGCTATCCACTCCTGCGGAAATAAGTAATTCTTTCCATCGCTCAGCACAGCGTAACATGTCTGCGTGGTGCTCGCTTTCGGAACTGATACTTGGAATGCGGATGAGACTGAACAGCTCTTCCAGCATTCTCGATTCGTTTTCTTGAATATATTGCTTGATCATGATATGAAATATTTTTATAGTCAACAAATTACCACAAATTAACTCAAATCATTATTCTTAATTTGTGACCTATCTGTGTTAATTTGTTGACTTGTTCTTCATTTACGAAATACAATTACAGTCCAATTATTTCTCTCTTGCTGATGCACGAGAATGAGTCCTTGTGCTTCGGCGGCTGCTTGGATGGCAGGAATGTCTTCTGTAAAGAAACCACTCACAATGAGAGTTCCTCCTTGGCGAAGATGTGCCACGTAAGTAGGCAAGTCATTGATGATGATGTTTCGGTGGATGTTGGCAATGATGGTGTCGAATGTTTCTCGAATGGCAGAGGCGTCGCCATGCACCACATATATATTATTAAGGTGATTCAGTCCGCAATTCAGAAGCGAGTTGTCCACACTTTGTTCGTCGATGTCGATTGCCACGACGCGCTCTGCTCCACGAAGCGACATGCAAATGCCGAGGATGCAAGTGCCACAACCCATATCGAGCACGTTTTGTCCGTGAAAATCGGAACGAAGAAGCAATTCCACGAGTTGGCTCGTCGTTTCATGCGTACCACTTCCGAATGCCATTCGAGGGTTGATAATTATATCGTAAGGAACGGTGCTGTCTGCTTCGTGCCGAGTGTCGTGGATGCAACAAAGTTCAGGAACCACGATAGGTTCGAAACTGTTGGTTTCCCATTCCTCGTTCCAATCCTTGTTTTCCATCGCTTCGGTTTGGTAAGAATATTTCACATCGGGTAGGGGAAAGTCTGCCAACAAAGAATCGACATCAGTTTGAGCAAGCAGTTCTGTGGGAATATAGGCATCTACTCCTGTTTCTGTCTGCTCAAAAGAGTCGTAACCTTGTTCAGCTAAAAGTGCAGAAAGTATGTCGGCAGCCATGTCCGACATGGGTGAAAGTGTGAAATGCGTAACAGAATAGTCCATAGATTGTTAATAGTGAGGAATTAGTAGTGAGTAGTGAGTAATGCCATCCGGATGGAATAACTCCTCACTTCTCACTGCTCATTACTCATTTAAATAGGAATTCTATTTGCAAAAGTAATGCATTTATTGGAAAAAACGATTATCTTTGCAATAATTTTCATGAAGAACTAAAAAACTCAAAAAA
>OMTC01000114.1 GCA_900313845.1 uncultured Prevotellaceae bacterium | reverse complement strand
GGACGTGGTGGCACTCAGTTGGTGCTCGACATGAGCAATCCAAAGGTGCAGGACCTCGTTTTCCACATCGTGGATACCCTCCTCACCAACTATCCTGAGCTTTATTATATTAAGTGGGATGCCAACGCACCCGTAATGAACCATGGTTCTCAATCTCTCACCAAGGACCGTCAGAGTCACCTTTACATCGAATATCACAGAGGATTCGAGAAGGTGTGCCAGCGCATCCGTGCGAAGTATCCAAAAGTGATTATTCAGGCTTGTGCCAGTGGTGGAGGACGTGCCAACTACGGTGTATTGCCTTACTTCGATGAGTTCTGGGTGAGCGACGATACCGACGCACTCCAGCGCATCTACATGCAGTGGGGAACCAGCTATTTCTTCCCTGCCGTGACGATGGCTTCGCATATCAGTGCAGCTCCTAACCACCAGACTTTCCGCACCATTCCTCTGAAATTCCGCATCGACGTGGCTATGAGTGGTCGTCTCGGTATGGAAATCCAGCCAAAGAACATGACGGAGAAGGAGAAGGCACTCTGCAAGCAGGCAATCAAGGAATACAAGCAGATTCGTCCTATCGTGCAGCAAGGCGACATCTACCGTCTGCTTTCGCCATACGAGAAACTGGGTTGCGCTTCGATGATGTACGTGAAGCCAGACAAGAGCGAAGCTGTATTCTACTGGTGGAAGACCGAGACCTTCTGCAATCAGCAGTTGCCTCGCATCCCAATGGCAGGACTAGACCCTCAGAAGAACTATCGCGTGAAGGAGCTTCATAGTATCGACCAGAAGCCACTCGCCTTCGAAGGTAAAGTGTTCTCAGGTGCATTTCTTATGGCAAACGGACTTGACATTCCTCTGGAACACGACCTCCCTTGGAATGAGCGCATTGACTATGCAAGCCGTGTGTTGTATTTGGTAGCGGAATAAAATTAATGAAGAATGTAGAATGAAGAATGAAGAATGATAGTTACTCAAAAGACAAGAGGTGAAACTAAAATACATTCTTCATTCTTAATTCTTAATTCTCTCAATAAGCTATGGCAGAAGTAATTCATGAAATAACTCCACTATCGGAACGCGACTGCTTCTATGTGGTGGATCGACATAAAAAGGAGTTCACCTACCCCATCCATTGCCATTCGGAATATGAACTTAACTTCATAGAGAATGCCAGCGGAGTGAGGCGCACAGTGGGTGACAGTGTGGAAACTATCGGTGACTACGACATGGTTCTCATTACGGGCAACGAACTGGAGCACGTGTGGGAACAAGGTGATTGCACCTCGGAAGATATTCACGAAATCACCATTCAGTTTTCGAGCGAACTCTTCACGGAGGCACTTCTCAACAAGAATCAGTTCGGTTCCATCCAAACCATGTTGGAAAATGCGAAGTGCGGTATCAAATTTTCCATGAGCACCATCATGAAGGTCTATACCCGCCTGACGGACTTTGCCATCAAAAAACCAAGTTTCCATTCGTTCATCAGCCTCTTGGAACTGCTCTATGAACTCTCGCTTGCCAACGACTCCGTTGTGCTCTCCTCCACTTCGTTTGCAAAAATCGAAACGCAAAGCGAAAGCCGACGTGTGCAGAAAGTGCAAAATTACGTGAGAGACCACTACAACGAGGAAATCCGCCTCAAAGACTTGGCAAAGATGGTAGGCATGACTTCCGTAGCGTTCAGCCGCTTCTTCCGCCAACGAACAGGACGAACACTGAGCGAATACATCATCGAACAACGCTTGGGACATGCGGCACGCTTACTGGTGGATTCCACGCAAACCGTTGCTGAAATCTGCTTCGACTGCGGATTTAACACACTCTCCAATTTCAACCGACTCTTCAAGCGTTCGAAAGGATGCACACCTAAGGTTTTCCGCGATAATTACCAAAAAAGAAAGATCATTATTTAGAAGACGATAAAAAATAACTTGGCACTTTCTGAAATTGCACTATTTAGATAAAAAAGAGTCATCCATTAGATATTTTTTGTCCTACTTTTGCAACATAATCAGCAATCATCATGAAAAAACTGGCATGTATCATCCTTTCACTGATGGCAATCGTAGCTTGTCAGCCAACAAAACAAACCCGTGACATGACTCAACAAACACTCCTTGAGAGACTGCAAGCAGTACCCGACAGTTGTTTTCTCTTCGGTCATCACGACTCACCGATGTATGGCATTGGCTGGTTTGGCGATGAAGACCGTTCCGATGTGAAAAGCGTATGTGGCAGTTGGCCAGCCATGATGTCTTTCGATTTGGGTGGCATAGAATTGGGCAACGACCGCAATCTCGACTCCGTTTCCTTCGACCGTATGCGTGAAGAAATCGTGAAACAAGATGCTCGCGGTGGTTTTATCACCCTCAGTTGGCACCTTCGTAATCCAAAGACGGATGGCAATTCATGGGATGTGAGCGACACAACTGTGGTGAATTCCATTCTGAACGACTCTGCCCTGCACGAGAAGTTTGTGGGATGGCTCGACAAAGTGGCTGAGTTTCTCAATTCCGTTAAGCGCGAAGACGGTAGCAAGGTGGAAGTCATTTTCCGTCCTTGGCATGAGCACACGGGTTCGTGGTTCTGGTGGGGACAAAAACTCTGCACGGCTGACGAATACAAAGCATTGTGGAAACTGACTGCCGACCGACTCAAAGAGCAAGGTGTGGACCAAGTGATTTATGCATACTCTCCTGGTACGGAAGCAAAGACCATGGAAGCATATCTGGAAAGATACCCAGGCGATGACATCATCAGTATCGTTGGAGTGGATTGCTATTATCAAAACCGAGAAAGTTTTGCACCAAAGATAAATGAAGCACTCACACTCGTGAATGAAGTGGCAGAGGCTCATGGCAAGATACCGGCTCTGACTGAGACTGGTTTTGAAGGCATTAAGGAAGCTGACTGGTGGACACAAGCCTTGCTCCCTAACTTGAAAAACCATCGAATTGCCTATTTGGTAGTGTGGCGCAACGCCTTCAACAAGCCCGGACATTTCTTTGGTCCTTATCCAGGATGCCTTAGCGAAGAAGATTTCAAGGCTTTCTTCCAAGAAGGCAGTGCCCTCTTCGTCAAATGATAAACATGTTTATCTCTCACTTTTATCACGTAAAGGTTTCAAGTAACAAACAAAACGCTTGACTATAAAAATACATAAGAATCATGAGTTTTCAAGAAAAAGTAAACCAACTGTTCGCAGAGCATGAGGCACTCATCTCCCGCAAGAATGTGCCAGTAGAAGGAGGAAATGGAATCATCACAAGGTATAAGTATCCTATCTTGACCGCTGAACATGCCCCTGTCTTTTGGCGTTACGACCTCGATGAAAAGTCGAATCCCTATCTGATGGAGCGCATTGGCGTGAATGCCGTCCTCAATTCGGGTGCCATCAAACTGAATGGCAAATACCTGTTAGTGGTTCGCGTGGAAGGGAACGACCGCAAGTCGTTCTTTGCAGTGGCAGAGAGTGAAAACGGTATCGACAACTTCCGCTTCTGGGACTATCCTATCACCATGCCCGACGATGTGGTACCTGCTACGAACATCTACGACATGCGAATCACACAGCACGAAGACGGTTGGATTTATGGCATTTTCTGTGCAGAACGTCACGACGACTCAGCTCCTGCCGGTGACCTCAGTGCTGCAACCGCCACAGCAGGTATTGCTCGCACCAAGGACCTCGTCAACTGGGAACGTCTGCCCGATTTGAAAACTCGCAGTCAACAGCGCAACGTGGTACTCCATCCAGAATTTGTGGATGGCAAATACGCACTCTATACTCGTCCACAGGACGGATTCATCGACACAGGAAGTGGCGGTGGCATCGGTTGGGCACTGATTGACGACATCACCCATGCCGAGGTAAAAGAAGAAACCATCATTGAGGAACGCCTCTACCACACCATCAAGGAAGTGAAGAATGGTGAAGGGCCTCATCCTTTCAAGACCTCTAAAGGTTGGCTCCATCTTGCTCATGGCGTCAGAAACACCGCTTGCGGACTGCGTTACGTTCTTTATATGTATATGACAGCGCTCGATGACCCTACCCGCGTGATTGCTCAACCAGCAGGCTATTTCATGGCTCCAGTCGGTGAGGAGCGTATTGGAGATGTTTCGAACGTGCTCTTCGCTAATGGATGGATTGCCGACGAGGATGGAAAAGTGTTCATTTACTATGCATCCAGCGATACCCGCATGCACGTTGCCACTTCCACCATCGACAAGTTGATTGATTACTGCATGAACACGCCAAAGGACGGACTCACCACCAGTGCATCCGTTGAAACCCTCAAGGCTCTCATCTCAAAGAATCTTGCAATTCTAAAGAAATAAACCCTCAAAAACTAATTCAATGGCTTCTTTAAAAGAAAAAATCGGTTACGCCCTTGGCGATGCTGCAGCTGGTGGCATCACATGGAAAGTGATGTCAATTGCTTTTCCTCTTTTCTTTACAAATGTGTTTGGACTCACCGTTGCCGATACAGCAACACTGATGCTCGTAGCACGAATGTTCGATGTAATCACCGACCCACTCATGGGTAGTCTTGCCGACCGCACTCAATCGCGCTGGGGCACCTACCGCCCTTGGCTCATCTTTGGCGCTTTGCCTCTCGGCTTGATATTTGCGCTCTTGCTCTATACCCCTGACTTCGGTCCTGTTGGCAAACGCATCTATGCCTACACCCTCTATCTGCTGATGATGGCTGTTTACACAGCAGTGAACGTGCCTTACGGTTCGTTGCTCGGTGTGATGACAGACGACGACAATGAGAAGAACCAGTTCTCTTCGTTCCGCATGGTTGGTGCATACGCTATGGGCTTCATCACTTTGCTTTCATTCCCTTATCTGCAAAAGATGGTGGGTGGCACTCCCGCTCATCAGTATGCCGTATTGGGTGCTGCACTTGGAGCTTTGGCAACCATCATGACACTTGCCTGCGGATTGCTCACCAAGGAACGTCTGAAACCCGTTCGTGCCGAGAAATTCTCCTTCAAGCCTTTTGCCGACCTCTTCAAGAACAAACCTTGGATTTACCTCACACTCATCGGAATCTGTACCAATTTCTTCAACGGTTTCCGCTATGCTGTAGCGGGTTACCTCATGGAATACTGTCTCCATGGCGATGTCACCGTCTCAGGACTCATTATCAACTACACGGTATTCATGACCTTCGGTGAAGTGACCTGTATGATTTTCGGTGCTCTCTCCCCTAAATTCACACAGTGGGTAGGTTCCAAGCGCAAGGCATTCACTGTGGCAGGCATCATCTGCATGGTGTTCAGCATTGCTTTCTATTTCGTTCCAATGGACCCTTCATACATTTGGGTTCTCGTTGCCTTGGTAGTGCTCACTTCCGTGGGTGTAGGACTCTATTCACCTCTGCTTTGGTCCATGTATGCCGATGTGGCTGACTATGCTACAGAGAAGAACGGAACCTCTTCCACAGGTCTGATTTTCTCTTCAGGAACGATGGCTCAGAAGTTTGGAACAGCCATTTCTGGTTCGCTCGTTGCACTCCTCTTGGGTCTTGCCGGTTTCTATTCAGGAACCGACGATGCAGGTCAAACCGTCATCAACATCACCAACATGGAAGCAGTTCGTGGCATGACTTGGGCACTGTTCTCCATCTTCCCTGCTGTCATCATTGTCATCATGCTTTGGTTGCTCTATAAATACCCAATCAAGAAATAAAAATGAACAGAATCAATATTCTGAAGTCCGAGGTTCTCGACGTACTTGAAAACAACATTCTCCGTTTCTGGCTCGACAAGATGCAGGACAAGGAGAACGGCGGTTTCTATGGTCAGATGACAGGTGAAGGAGAACTGATGAAAACGGCTGACAAGGGCGGAATCCTCAATGCACGCATCTTGTGGTCGTTCTCTGCCGCTTATCGTGTGCTCCGCAAGCCTGAATACCTCGAAGCTGCCACCCGTGCCAAGGATTATATCATCGAGCATTTCATCGATGAGGAATTTGGAGGCACATATTGGAGCCTCGACTACAAAGGCAATCCTAAAGACACGAAGAAGCAGTTCTATGCCATTGGTTTCATGATTTATGGATTGTCGGAATATGCTCGTGCCACGGGTGACCACGAAGCACTGGAGTATGCCATCCAACTCTACGAATGCATCGAAGAACATTCTCTCGACAAGCAATATAACGGCTACATCGAAGCTTGCACCCGTGAATGGGGAGAGATTGCAGACATGCGTCTTTCGGAGTTGGATGCCAACTTTCCAAAATCGCAAAACACGCACCTCCACATCATCGAGCCTTACACGAATCTCTTCCGAGCACTCAAAGAGCTGGATGCTATCGAGAATGCTACCAACGACTACGGCTTGAAACCTTACGTGGGGCAGTTCACAACAGTGAATATCTCCGTTGACCCTGACATC
>OMTC01000176.1 GCA_900313845.1 uncultured Prevotellaceae bacterium | reverse complement strand
GATGGCAAACTCATTCATTTCCATGTGAGGAACGGCGTGTATGTGTATGCCCGCGAGAAGAATGGACAGGTGGTAACGGTCATCGTGAATGGTACGACGAAGAATCAGACCTTGGATTTGACTCCGTATGCAGAAGTACTGCCAAAGGCAGAAGCTGAGAACATTTTGACACATAAACGTGTGAAATGTGCGGGTGAAATGCGTCTGAGACCTAAAGAAATACGTGTTTTAGACTTCACAAAGTAAAAAAAAGACAAAATTATTGTTATAAAAGGAAAAAATAAATAAATTTGCACGTCTTTGATGATTGTTTTTTGTGTTGAGTGTTGATAGTTTTGTGTAGAGGAATGCGGCTGTGTTCTTTACTCTTAGCTCATCACTTTTCAGCTAAAAAGCATGAAGCGAGGACTGTGAAACCTAACTAATTATCATGAAACGTTTTGGATTTTTATTATTCCTGCTTGGGTTGCATGAAATCAGTTTTGCACAAACACTGAAATCTCCTAATGGCAGATTCGACCTACAGTTTGCTATCAACGCTGAAGGACGACCTACGTACCAATTGAAGTTTGATGGTAAAGACGTGGTGAAAACCAGTGGACTTGGTTTGGAACTGAAGAAGGAGAAAGCCGACAAGCAAGAGACTTTTGATAATTCTCAGCACACGGATGCTTCCACCATCGACGTGAAAGCAGACATGATGTATGGTTTTCAGTTGAAAGACCAGCAGACCAGCACTTTCGACGAGACATGGAAACCCGTATGGGGAGAAGAGAGCGAAATCCGCAATCACTACAACGAATTGATGGTTCGGTTGTATCAGCCTAAGAACGACCGCGAGATGGTGCTTCGCTTCCGTCTGTTCGATGATGGATTGGGTTTCCGCTATGAGTTCCCTGACCAGAAAAATCTCACTTATTTTACTATCAAGGAAGAACGCACGCAGTTCGTGCTGACAGACGACCACACTGCATGGTGGATTCCAGGCGATTACGACACTCAGGAATATTCATTCACAGAGAGTCGTCTCTCTGAAATCCGTGGCAAGATGCAGGATGCCATCACGCCCAACTCCTCACAGACTCCTGTGGGCAAGGCTTGTGTGCAGACGGCACTGATGCTGAAGACCGATGCGGGACTTTATATCAATCTGCATGAAGCTGCTTGTTTGAACTATGCTACGATGCATCTCAACTACACTGAAAGCACCAAGACCTTCGAGTCGTGGCTCACTCCAGATGGACAGGGCGACAAGGGCTGGATGCAGACACCTTGCGTGAGTCCTTGGCGCACGATTATTGTAGGTAGGAGTGGTAAGGACATTCTTGCTTCCCGTATGACGCTGAACTTGAACGAGCCTTGCAAAATCACTGATACTTCGTGGATTAAGCCAACCAAATATATCGGTGTGTGGTGGGACATGATTACGAATCGTAGCCATTGGTCCTACACGGATGACTTCAGCTCCATTAAGTTGGGCGAGACCGACTACTCGAAGGCAAAGCCTCATGGAAGACATGCAGCCAACACGGAGAATGTGAAAAAATACATCGATTTTGCTGCCAAGCATGGATTTGATGCTGTGCTGGTGGAAGGCTGGAACCAAGGTTGGGAAGATTGGTTTGGACATGAGAAGGACTTTGTGTTCGACTTTGTGACTCCTTATCCCGACTTCGATGTGGAAGGCATTCACAAATATGCCGCATCGAAGGGTGTGAAGATGATTATGCACCATGAGACCTCGGCTTCCACTCGCAACTATGAGCGCCATCTCGACAAGGCATATCAGTTCATGGTTGACCATGGATATCCAGCTGTGAAGAGTGGTTATGTGGGCAACATCGTGCCTCATGGTGACCATCATTACAGCCAGTGGACCAACAACCACTACCAGTATTGCATCGAAAAGGCTGCCGACTATCATATTATGGTGAATGCTCACGAAGCAGTGCGTCCAACGGGTATCTGTCGCACCTATCCTAACCTGATTGGCAACGAGAGTGCAAGAGGTACGGAATACGAGGCATTCGGTGGTAACACCGTGGAGCACACCACGATTCTGCCTTTCACCCGTTTGATTGGTGGTCCGATGGATTATACGCCAGGCATCTTCGAAATGGACTGCTCTAAAATGCAAAAGGACAACCATTCGAAGGCACGCACAACGCTGGCTCGCCAGTTGGCGCTTTACGTGACGATGTACAGTCCACTTCAGATGGCAGCCGATATTCCTGAGAACTACGACCGCTTCCTCGATGCCTTCCAGTTCATCAAGGATGTGCCAGTGGATTGGCAGAAGAGCGTGTATCTCGAAGCAGAGCCAGGACAGGTGGTGACGATTGCTCGCAAGGACAAGAACAGCGAGAACTGGTATGTGGGTAGTACGGTGAATGGTGCAGGCCACAACACTCGTCTTTCTCTCGATTTCCTCACACCTGGCAAGAAGTATGAGGCAGTGATTTATGCCGATGGCAAGAATGCTGATTGGGAAAGGAACCCACAATCCTACACCATCACGAAGAAGTCGGTGACGAGTAAGACAGTGCTGAAGATGAAATCGGCTCCAGGCGGTGGCTTTGCCATCCAGCTGAAACAGAAAAATTAAGATGATCGTAATATCTTAGTCGCCAAAGGGAAAATCCCTTGTTGCATGG
Organism: uncultured Prevotellaceae bacterium; assembly: GCA_900313845.1. GTDB lineage: Bacteria > Bacteroidota > Bacteroidia > Bacteroidales > Bacteroidaceae > UBA3839. The sequence continues at coordinate 2,131 of OMTC01000176.1, read as the reverse complement.
ATCGATTCGTCGGTCCATGCAATAGTGCGAAAAAATGAATCTATGCCATCGTACAAAATATAAAAACAAGGAACATTTTTAATTCATTATATTCAACTAACAATTAACCTTTAAGTACAAAAAATGAACGGAAAGCTAAATTTCAGATTCCTACTCGTCTTTCTTGTAGGAATGATGGTGTCTCTCAACGTTCTTGCCCAAGACATCACAGTCAAGGGCCACGTGAAGGACACGGCGGGTGAACCAATCATGATGGGTACTGTGATTCAGAAGGGAACTTCGAACGGTACAACTACAGACTTGAACGGTGACTTCACCCTGAAGGTGCCACGAGGTGCCACACTCGTTTTCTCCTACGTAGGTTATCAGACCTTGGAAGTGAGTGCTACACCAACTATAAACGTAATTCTTCGCGAAGACAGCAAACTGCTCGACGAAACGATGGTTGTGGGTTATGCGAAGGTAAAGAAATCGGATGCAACAGGTTCTGTTACTGCTATCAAGCCCGACGAAATGTCGAAGGGTATCACAACGAGTGCACAGGACATGCTCGTGGGTAAGATTGCCGGTGTGAGCGTCATCTCGAACGATGGTACTCCTGGAGGTAGCGCTTCCATCCGCATTCGTGGTGGTTCATCACTTTCTGCCAACAACGACCCTCTCATTGTGATTGACGGTCTTGCTATGGATAACAACGGTGTGCAGGGACTTTCCAACCCACTCGCCATGGTGAATCCAGAGGATATCGAGAGCTTCACAGTGCTGAAGGATGCAAGTGCAACAGCTATCTATGGTAGCCGTGCCAGCAACGGTGTCATCATCATCACTACCAAGAAGGGTAAGGCTGGTACGAAGATGCCAAAGATTAACTACACAGGCAACGTGAGCTTTGGCACTCCTCGTAAGACTTACGAAGTGCTGACAGGCGACCAATATCGCAAATACATCACTGAGACACTTGGCAAGGACGGTGCCTCTTTGGGTACAGCTAACACTGACTGGCAGGATGAAATCTACCGCACTGCAGTGGGAACAGACCATCAGGTGAGTGTAACAGGTGCTGTGAAGACATTGCCTTACCGTGTGAGTGTCGGCTATACCAATAAGAACGGTATTGTGAAGAACTCCAAATTCCAGCGCTTCACTACCTCTTTGAACCTCACTCCTACCTTCTTCGACGACCACTTGGCAGTGAACCTCACAGCAAAGTATATGCATGCGAAGAACAAATATCCTGATGGCGGTGCATTTGGCAATGCCATTGGTGCTGACCCAACTCATCCTATACGTTTGGCAAGTGGCGATCCTGGTTTCGTTGAATTTGGTGGCTATTGGCAGAATCCATTGGCAGCAAATTTCAACAATAAGGATTGGAAATACACTACCAACACCAACACTCCTCAGAACCCTGTTGCTCTCATCAATAATAAGGACGACCAAGCAAAATCCAATGTGTTGATTGGTAACATCGAGTTCGACTATAAGATTCACGGCTTCGAAGACCTTCACATCCATGCCAACGTGGGTGGTGACTATTCAGAAGGTCGTCAGGAAACTTTCATTTCTCCTTATTCTTATAGTAACAACTACTACGGCTACAATGGTGCAAGCCAGTCTTACAAGTACAATTTGCAAGGCAACATCTACGCACAGTATGCTCACAACTGGAACGACATCCACAACCTCGATGTCATGGCTGGTATGGAAGAGCAGCATTTCCACAGAAGCACCTATAGCTTCGGACAAGGAAATGAATGGTATGGCGAGGATGGCAAACTTCTCTCTTCTCCTGTAGCTTACTCTCCATCGCTCCGCAGCGAAAGTGAACATATTTATACCAACACCTTGGTCAGCTACTTCGGTCGTTTGAACTATGGTTTGCTCAATCGCTACCTCCTCACCTACACCATGCGTTGGGATGGTTCGAGCCGTTTTGCCAAAGGTCATAAGTGGGGTACATTCCCATCTTTGGGTTTGGCATGGAAAATGAGTGAAGAGAGCTTCCTGAAGGATGCTACTGCACTCGACGAACTGAAGCTCCGTCTCGGTTGGGGTGTCACAGGTCAGCAGAACATTGGCTACGACTTCTACTATCAGCCTCGCTATGTGGTTTCCGACCAGTATGCACAGT
>OMTC01000306.1 GCA_900313845.1 uncultured Prevotellaceae bacterium | reverse complement strand
AGATAAGCCTTCAGCAATTCGCTGCTAAAACCATTGTCCATGCTTCGCATCCCAAGCCAGCAAATCACAACTCCCAGCACACTCACACCAACTGCCACCCACTTTCTCGCATTCAACAGCAGATTTTGGTTCCTTCGCTCCTTCACCACATGTATCGTCAAGAAATCCTTATTCATCACTAACGACAGCGTAAACATCAGCATGAGCATCAATCCTGTGGCCACACTCACCACACCCGTCAACTTTTCAAAGTAAGGGAAGGAGAACGACAACTTCATGGCAATCAGCACCTTGCATACACAATACGAAAAGGCAATCAGTGCCATCAATCTGAAATGCTGTGGCAACAATCGTGCTTTATCACTCACTTTGCCACGTTCCCTATGTCCTCTCACATCCACCAGCAACGGATAAGCAAAGAATATCATCAGGAAAATCAAGAACGGAAGACATAGATAGGAAAGAGCAAACTTCCCGTCAATCATCCCCACACTCATCCGTATCTTTCCCTTTTCCGCAGTGTTCAGGTCAATGCGTTGCAACGACGGCAACACTCTCCATCGGCTTTCAATCCGTTGTTGTTGCGAACCATTGCGGAGCACAATACTGTCAGCATCCACATAGAGGTTACACAAATATTGGGTGATGGTCGAAGAGAATGGAGGCACATACAGATTCTTGGAAATGGGGAACGAACCATCCTGCTGCACAATCGACAACACATTGAAACTATTATCCACCAGTTTCCGCAATGTATCCACTGATTCCACGTAAGTAATCGGTTTCGGGAACGACACATCCAACCCACCTCCCTCAGCCTGACGAATCAGCACATGCCCTGCCGTCCACTCAGTCATCATCTGCACAGGCTTCATCTGGTAGTTCACACCATCAATCTCCACCGACTCATCATCCACCTTCTCCGTCTGGTAACTATAATCTGCCACATGGAAAAACTGAATCTTCAATGCTCTGGTAGGCGGATAATTCAGGGTCGTACCTGCATCTACATAACCATGTTCCTCACCACCTTGCACCAACGTCGTCTTGCAGTCCAGAATCACCAAATGCCAATCTCCTCTCTTCGTTTCTCTCCATAAGAAAGATTTCAGTTCTCGATGGTCCTTTAGCCGCTTTTGGTTGCTCAAGCGTCCTTTTTCGGTATCGTTTTCGTTATTGCGAATCTTCTCCAACACATTCCTTAGCAACACATATTTCGAGGTAACTCCCTTCAAAACCTCCTTCACATCCTTCAGTCCCAATCGCATCGGTTCCCCGTCACCCACATCCACTTTCATCTCATCCTCTTTTCCCAACAAATGCAAATTCGGATTTTTTCCGTTCACCTTATAATAATAAAGAGAATCCTTCTTCACGTACGTTGGATTGACCGTCCATCGAAAAGCACCATCCTTATACTCCACCTCCATATAGTTCTCAGGCACATCGGCATAGCAAATACCTGAAGCCCCACCACCAATCGTCACCTTCTCCGTCGGCGTCTGAAACCCACTTATCGACAGCACAACGCGCCTATCACTCCTCGTCAGCATAAACAAGCTCACAAGGATGATACCCACAACCGCCAAACCAAGTATGATGTTTTTAGAAGAAGTATTCATGCTTTATTATTCATTTTTCAATTATCACCTATGATTTTTCACTTTTCATTTTTCGTTTTTTTTGTAAGCTTCGGTTTTGCCGAAGCCCTTTTTTCTTCATTCTCCGCATACACGGCAAATATACTCAAAAAAAACGTTTTAGAGCACATAGACCCAATATAAAACATAGAGAGTATAGAAAGTTCCTCTATCTATCAGATACTCCCTATACTCTCTCTTTCTCCTAATCTTTCAAAGTTTATTTATTCTCTGGAGCCTTGTCAATCAGTTCCATGAACTCGTCGAGTTTCGGCGTGATGATAATCTGTGTGCGGCGGTTGCGCTGCTTGCCCAAGTCCGTATCGTTGGTAGCGATAGGGTTATACTCGCCACGTCCACCAGCTGTGAGTCGCTTTGGTTCAACTCCATACTTGGTCTGTAGATACTGAACAACACTGGAAGCACGCATACAGGAGAGGTCCCAGTTGTTGCGAATTTCACCACGTTTGATAGGCACGTTATCCGTATTTCCCTCAATGAGCACATCATAATCCTTGTAATCAGTGATGATTTTGGCAATCTTCGAGAGTGTCTGCTCGGCGCGGCTGTTGATTTCATAAGAACCACTCTTGTAGAGCATGTTGTCGGCAAGAGAAATGTAAACCACACCCTTCAGTACCTGAACATCCACCTCCTTGAGCTCATCGTTCGACAGAGAACGGGTCAGGTTGTTCGTAAGCACCATGTTGAGTGAATCGCTCTTCGACTTCACCTCCACCAAATGACGGATGTACTGATTCGACTCGTTGATTTGGTCCACGAGTTTGTCAATAGAAATGTTGTTCTGAGAAGCATTGGCAACGCTTTGGTCGAGTGTTTTCTGCAAACGAGCGTATGCTTTCTTCTGGTCTGCAAGCTCTTTCTTTTGTGCAGCGAGTTGTTCCTCAAGCGAGGTCACACGGGTTTGGGAAGCAGCAAGTTGCTCCTTCGCATTCTGGAAGTTAGTGGTCAATTCGCGGTTTTCGTTTTGGCAAGCCACCAATTCCTTCTTGCTCCCACAACTCGTGGTGAGCACAGCTCCAGCAAGGAGCATCATCATAAATACATTCTTTTTCATACAACAATAACCTTATTATTATTTACAACAAAATCAAAACCATCCAAATTTCTGTAATGATTGCAAATTTAGATATAATCCATGAAATGCACAAGCATTTGAGCAACAAAATGATACTCCCCTACTGCACCCTGAGGAGGAGAGCAACCATCCAGATGGCAAACTTTAGACCCTTGACCAAGGGAAAGAGAACGAAAAAACAGCAAAAAACAATGTTTTTGCAGTGAAAAATGGTGGTTATGCGACAGATTTGAACGATGTTTGCTGAATTTGTCGTAAAAAGCAGGGTGTGTCGTAAGCATTTGAGAGGAAAAAGAATGATTTTTTTGACCACATGTATTTTATGCCATAACTTTGCAGCGTCAAACAAAAAAAACAAATTTAAAGACGAAAAAACAAAATCAAA
>OMTC01000441.1 GCA_900313845.1 uncultured Prevotellaceae bacterium | reverse complement strand
CCTGGTGGTTTCCCAATAGGCAACGATAGCACGATGCGTGGTGGCTTCCCTGATTTCGGTGGCGGCTTTCCTTTCGGAAATCGTGATGAGAACGACAGTGTGCAGGGTGGCTTCGGTGGTTTCGCTGGTAAGCATAAGTATGTCGCTTCTACCAAGGGCATAGCGTCGAAAGGAACGATTTACATTAACAGTGGAAACGTGACTGTGCGCACTTCCACTGCTGGAGCGGAGGGAATAGAGGGCAAGAAAGGTATTGTCTTCAACGGTGGAAACGTCGATGTGTTGTCTCCTGATGATGCCATCAACGCCAATGCTACTATCGTGTTCAACGGAAGTCATGTCGTTGCTCGCAGTACGGGTAACGATGCCGTCGATTCCAATCCAGAGGGTGGCTTCTTCATGCCTTTTGGTGGTAACAACACCCAGAATCCCGACTCTGCCATCGTCATCAATGGAGGCACGGTCATTGCCTTGAGTCAGGTAGGTTCGCCTGAAGAGGGACTCGACTGCGACTTTTCTCCTTTGTACGTTGAGGGTGGTACTATCTTCACGGTCGGTGGAGGTATGGGCGAAATGCCTTCCGTACCTACGAATGCAACCGCCAAGCAACCTACAGTGCTGCTCATCGGCATCAACATCGTCAAGGATGACCCCATCTATGTCTTAGATGACAAAGGCAAAGTCCTCGAAAAACTTTCCGTTCCTTTCTCCCTGCGTCGAAGTGCCAGCCTCGTTGGCAGTCCAGCCTTCAAGCTTGGTAACACCTACACTGTGAAGACAACGGGATACGAAAAGACCTTCACAATCAACGAAAACTTCACCACCATCCGATAAATAAAAAAGGCAGGGAAGAAGCTCCGAGCTTCTTCCCTGCTTGCTATTTGTTTGTTTCTCCTTTAATTTCCAAGGATGAAATTCACGAGGGTGACGACATCTGAGATATTGATGCTACCATCATGGTTCACATCGAATTGCTGGTCGAAAGAGAGTGATACGGTTTGAACTGAACCAATATAACTGGTTGGTAATCGCAAATAGCATTTGTCAGCACTAAGCGTCGCTTCTGCGGTTTGGAAGGAACTGCTACTTACATTTCCTTCATTGAAAATAAAGTTCGTGTAACTGCCCTTAGTTTGCGGAATGACGCTTTCTGCATGAACTCCAACCAAGAGATTAGGGAAAAATTCTGGCGTGTCTGCCATCGCAGGAATGGTGTAGCTTTGGTTGGCTGTTCCAACAAGTATGAGCGCTGAATTAGCTGGTACTTGCTGAACTCGTTTTAAGTAGAGTGTACCATCCTTGTAAGAAGATGCAATGTAGGCTTTCAAATCATTTCCACATGGAGAGAAATCCAAATGACAGGTCGTGTAGATGACTCAAAGCGATTTCTTCATTTTCTTTCTTCGGTGACATCACACGAATCTCCGTGATGAAACAACGCTTGGCGGAAGTGGAAATGGTGAAAGATGGATTCTTAGGAACATTCTCCAATTCGATGTGGACTGTTTCATAATCATCTGACATCTTTGCTGTGTAGGAGTAGGATTTAGTGGTTTCTCCATTGACAGAAACATTCAGCTTTCCTTCCACGGTGGTCCAACCCTTCACGTCGATTTCAAGAATGAGTTTTCCACCATCGAAAGTGATTTGTCGAGTGGTCAATGAGCCTGGTTTACTACTTGTTCCCAATCGAACGGCACCACCTGCTTTGTAAACTGTATTGACGCTTGTGATATTGGAGTTTCCATTCCAAAGAGTACTTGAGCCGCCTGTATCGGTGTCATTTCCTGAAGTAATATCAGAGAATGGTTCAACAAAAAGGTTTTCTTCTTGCTTAATCGCTGGATAATAAAATTCTTCATCCGTTTCATCGGAGAATTTGTAAAGCGTTTGAGTGGAAAGGTCAAAAGCCTCTGTCGTCTTATCTCCCCAAATGTAGAATGCCAAATTAGGATAATCGATGAAAGGATTTCGATTCTTTTGCTCTTTTTCAACTCTGTTGTTTCGGGTGATTTCCCACTCACTCACAGGGTCGTTTTGATGCCATTCCAGCAGCATTTCTGTCATATTAGCGTTTAGTGTGGGGTAATCCTCTTTGGTGAATGCTGTGTTGTTGTTATTGGTATTATAAGCAACCCATTCCACGTTTGGATAGCAGGTAGCGACATAGAAATAAATACGTGCAAAATCTCCCTTGTATTCATCGCATGGCTCAAACACCATCTGCCCCGTCTTGTCGCGTCCTGTTTTCATGCGAGCATTCGAAGTAGATGGAGTGCCTGAAACAACCCCTAACGGATAGTTGTTCTTATAACTATTCGCTTGAGTCTCAGAAGGAAGCACTTGGAAAAGGTCTGAACCCACGGCTATACTGGTTCCCCCAACCCACCAACTCTGAGGTGCTACGTGCTCCTTATTCATACCCGAAGGATCATTGCCGTTTCCTGTGAAATAGTGAAGGCTCTCGGAATAGTAATCCATGATAAGATGCTGCCCCGATTCGTTGGTCTGAGGCAGATAATCCACCTTTTCGTAATACTGCCAGAGATTATTATACTGGAGTTTGGTGTGATTGGATATAATCGTTTTCAGTTGAGACTTCAACTCAGATTCTTTAAAACCATTAATACTTTGATAGTAGCTTGCAGAAGGTTGAGCTATAGCAGACACAAATGCAAAAGGAACCAAAATGGATAATAATACTTTCAGTTTCATTTTATTCTTTACTTTTTAGTTAGGTTCAAAAAACTTGTCGGATTGATTTTTGAAACGAGGTGTTATATAGAAATAGTGTTCTTGCAATATTGCTTGCAAAGATAAACAAAAATTAGTGAATTGTCGTAAAAAATGTCATCAAACAATATGACAAAGTCTTTGGTGAAACACAAAAAATGTGTACTTTTGCAACCGATATGAGTAGTCAGGAATGTATCAGTCAATTTTCGCCCAACCTGTTTTGGGATGTTCGTCTATCTGATTTGAAGATGGATGAAAACCAAGGCTATATCATCCAACGTGTGTTGGAGTATGGCGAGATGAATGATTGGTTACTCATCAACCGATACTACG
>OMTC01000065.1 GCA_900313845.1 uncultured Prevotellaceae bacterium | reverse complement strand
TGCTGATTCAGAAATCGACGGCATTGCATGAAGGCAACGGGATGCGAATTCACTTCCGTGATGTCCTCCCAGTTATCTTCGGGCAGACACATGATGCTGTGCGAGATGCGAAGCTTATGCTCACCCACAATTTGCATTCCACTTTCGCGGAGCAGTTCGTAGTTATGGAGAAGACTGCCTGCAATGGTGTTTTCGATAGCAATGAGCGCAACGAGGTTCGAGTCTTGTTTCATTTCCTCAAACTCCTGCTCAAACGTGTCGCAGCACACAATTTCTATAGGTTCATCTTCGAAAAACTTGTGGGCGGCAATGTCGTGAAAACTACCGATAACTCCTTGAATGGCTACTTTTCTCATTATCTTCTGTTAAATAAAAAAATCCCGCTCGGATGGGAGCGGGATTGTTATGTTTTGTTTTTTGATTCTTCTAATTTTGGTCATATATACACATACACCTTCCCGCTCTACTTTGTGTTAAAGTAAAAGTAAAAAAAGTAATATGCACCGTAGAATGACTTCATTGTTTGAATACTGTTATTTTTGTTTTACGCTGCGAAGGTAGCACTTTTCTTGAAAACCACCAATAAAAACGAACATTTTTTTATTATTTGGTAGAAAAAACTTACAAATCTCTTAAAAACGCAGTCTTTTAGTGGTGTTTCAACACTGTACTTATAATCCGAACGGATTCAAAGCATTGTAAGCATTCTTCATATATTCCTCCATGCTCACAAACTCATCGTCTCCAAGTCCTTTCACCTCTTCTGGATTGACACCCAACTGCTCAATGGCTTCTTCCATCGTTTTCTTAGCCTCTTCCTCGCGTCCCAATTTCTTGTAGATGCCACTCAGTCCGATGTATGCAGATGGAACAAATGGATTTTCCTTCAACACCTTATTATAATATAGGATGGCATCGTCATCCTTGTTTTGTGCTTCGCAAATGAGTGCTTTTTGCTGCAAAACCTCGTCTGTGTCGTAACTATGCTCGAGTAGGAAATCCACATCTCGCTCCGCATCCTCCACCTGCTTCAATGCAAACAGTGCCTCTGCTCGTAGTTGGTAAGCCTCTGCATAATCCTCTTTGGCGCTGATGGCGGCAGAAGCCTCCTCCACAGCTTGCTCATGATTGCCTTGAGCCTTTGCCATTTTTGCAAGTTGATAATGAGGCATGGCGAGAGCATCATTGATGTCAAGCGCACGATGGCATGCTTCCTGCATCTTGTCGTAATCTTCTAATTGGAACAACACTTCAGCCAGCGAGATAGGGTAGGATGGCTCTTCTGGGCAAAGCTCACAGAGTTTCTCGTATTGCTCCTGTGCACTTTCCAAGTCATCGTTGTGAAGGTAGGCAGATGCGAGTGTGCGTCGCGTGTCCTCGTCTTCCTTGATATCCAAAGCTCGATTCAGGCATGCAATGCCAAACTCTACTTTTCCCACGCGTAGTGCCTGCGTTCCATCGTAGGTGAGAACTTCAAAATTATATTGTTCTTTTTGCTCCTGTTTTTCCTCAGGAGTTTCTTCTTTGCCAAATAGTGATTTGAAAAAGCCCATCCTTTGAAAATATAATTAAAATGTAAAAATTAAAACTGACTTCATTTTTCACTTCTCACTTTTCACTTTTCACTCCTCACTTTTCCTTATCTTGCTCCTCTTTGTTTCGATTTCGTTCTCCTCCGTCATTTGGCGGAGCACATCGTCAAGGAGTTCGCGTCGTATGTTGATATTGTTGAGTTCTGTGATGCTGTGCCATTCCCCATCCTCAAGGATTTCGATGATGCGTTCGTGAGTCCGTTCCATTTCGCTGACGTTAATGCCTTTCTTCTTACGTGCCAGACAAACGTCACATTGCCCACATTCGTCCTGTGCCTCCTCACCAAAATAGTTGAGTAGCATGCGACTTCGGCAACGAGTCGTGCTTGAAGCATATTCCAGCATCTTGTTGATGCGATGTTGATAGTCCTCTTTTCGCAGTTCATATACATCTTCCGAAAGCATAATGCGCTCAGTATCCACGCGAGGCAACACGTATGTGATAGTGGGAGAACTATTGTGAGGAATATAATCGATGATACGTCGTGCTGCCATTTCCTTCAACAAGTCGTAAATGTAGTCTGCATCAAGTCCTGTGAGGTGAGAAAGATGCATTTCTTCTATCAGCACAAAGTCGGCAAACACGCCCGTGTAGTTGCGCAAGATGGCATCCATCAGCATTTCCATGTCCTTGCTTCCCTCGTGGAGCCTGTATAGTTCTTCCTTGCGGAGAATAAACCGTAAGCGCGATTTCATATCGTTCTCCTCACGATAGTCGATGTAACCCGCATTATTGAGGAGTTTCAGTGCACTGTTTACTTGCACGGGAAACTGCTTGAACTTTCGGCAGAAGTCGTCGATGCTGAAAAGATGTGTGGTGTTGCGTCCATCACCCACACCAATTTCATAGTAGCACGAAATGTTTTCGTACGTCTCACGGATGTACTCTTTCTCGGGGTAGGTTTCCGACACGCGTCTTGAGAGGGTATAATTGTCTTTTGGATTATAGAGCAACACGGCGTAGGATGCATTGCCATCGCGTCCTGCTCGCCCTGCCTCTTGGAAATACGCCTCGATGGAGTCGGGTAAATTGTAGTGAATCACCAGTCGCACGTCGGGTTTGTCGATACCCATTCCGAAAGCATTGGTTGCTACCATCACTCGGCTTCGGTCCTTCGTCCAGTTAATCTGACGAAGGTCTCGCTCTGCAGTAGTGAGTCCTGCATGATAACTTTCTGCCATGATGCCATGCGACTGTAGCAATTGTGCCAGTTCGGTGGTGAGTCGGCGACTTCGCGTATAGACGATGGCGCTGCCCTGAGGCACACTCTTGAGGATATGCAGCATTTCCTCGGTTTTGTTTTCAGTTTGGCGCACCACATAGATGAGGTTCTTGCGCTCAAAACTCATGGAGATGACATTCTTCTCCTTGAACCACAACTTTTCTTGTATGTCATCCACAACCTTCGGTGTGGCAGTAGCGGTGAGGGCAAGAACGGGAACGGGGTAGGGAATGAGGTTGCGCAGTTCTGCAATCTGTTGATAGGCAGGGCGGAAGTCATAGCCCCACTGAGAAATGCAATGGGCTTCATCCACACAAATCATGCAGATGTTGCCCATTCGTTCCAGTTTGGTGCGAAACAAGTCGCTTCCAATTCGTTCTGGCGAAACATAAAGAAAGCGGTAGTCGCCCAAGATGCAATTATCGAGAATACGCACCACATCATCGCGCACCATGCCGGTGTGGATGGTTTCTGCCTTGATGCCACGCAGACGCAACTGCGCCACTTGGTCCTTCATCAGCGAAATGAGGGGAGTGATAACGAGGCACAATCCCTTCATTGCTAAGGTTGGCACTTGGAAACAGATGGACTTTCCTCCGCCCGTAGGCATCAGTCCGAGGGTGTCGCGCCCTTCGCCAATGCTGGTGATGATCTGTTCCTGAATGCCACGAAAGGAGTCGTAGCCCCAATATTCTCGGAGTATGTCGAGATAATTTGTGGACGCTCCCCCTGGCTCCTCCATGTGAGGAAGGGGAGTGGTGATATCATCCGACTTGCTGTCCTTGGTGCTCATGTCTATTCCTTCGCCCGTATGTCCTCAATGATGAGTTGGAGTTCACCTTTGCGGTAGCTGTTTTCCTCGATGGTAAAAACAATGTCGAACGAGTGCTTGGTCTTGATGTAGCGTGCCTCAGAACTCTGTCCAAAGGCAATGCCGTTCATCACCTGATTGGAGGTGTTATCTACCAGTTCCAACTTGATGTGCTCCTGGTTATGTCCCACCACTTTGCTTGTGCCAAAGTCGTACACCTGTTTGGTGCAGAACTTCGGCTTTTCGTTCTCAGGACCAAACGGACGCATGCGTTTCAGGTCGGAATAGAACTTGCGGTTGATTTCGCTGAACGAAATCATTGCATCCACGTCGATGTTCGGTGTCACTGTCTCGCTTTCGATGTTTTCAGCAACGTAAGTTTCGAAGCGTTGCTTGAATTCGGCCACGTCTTCCACCTTCAGCGAGAGACCGGCTGCATAGGTGTGTCCACCGAAGTTCACCATCAAATCGGCACAACTCTGGATTGCCTTATACACGTCGAATCCGCTCACACTGCGAGCCGACCCAGTAACCAAATCATCGCTGCGAGTGAGTACCACGGCAGGGCGATAGAAGGTTTCTGTGAGACGCGAAGCAACAATACCAATCACACCCTTGTGCCAATCCTCGTTGTAGATGACGATGCTGCTCTTGTTCCCCATGTCGGGCGAATTCTTCACCAGTTCCTGAGCCTCTTCCGTCATTTTCTTGTCGAGTTCCTTGCGCTCTTCGTTGTATTGGTTGATTTGCTGCGCCTGTTCCAATGCTTTCTGGTAGTTGCGCTCCACCAACAAACTCACTGACGCCTTGCCGTTCTGCATGCGTCCCGATGCGTTGATGCGCGGACCAATCTTGAAGATGATGTCCGACATGGTGATGTCGCGTCCCGACATACCGCACATGTCAATCACCGCCTTCATGCCCACACTTGGATTCTGGCTCAGCTGGCGCAGTCCGTGATAGGCAAGGATGCGGTTCTCTCCCATGATGGGAACGATGTCGGAGGCAATACTCACTGCCACAAGGTCGAGCAGTGGAATGAGTTGACTGAAGGCAATGCCATTGCTGATGGCAAACGCCTGCATGAATTTGAAACCTACGCCACATCCCGACAAATCTTTGTAAGGATAGGTGGCATCCTTACGCTTGGCATTGAGGATGGCAACTGCAGGAGGCAGTTCCTCGTCGGGCACGTGGTGGTCGCAAATTATGAAATCAATACCCAAACTCTTGGCATACGCAATTTCTTCGATTGCCTTGATGCCGCAGTCGAGCACAATGATGAGTTTTACACCCGTCTCATGGGCGTAGTCCACACCTTGAATCGACACCCCATAACCCTCCTCGTATCTGTCGGGAATGTAGTAGTCGAGTTCAGAATAGAATTGTTGCAGGAAGCGATATACCAATGCGACGGCAGTGCATCCATCCACATCGTAGTCGCCATAAATCATCACCCTCTCTCGGTTGCCCATCGCCTGATTCAAGCGGTCAACCGCGCGGTCCATATCGCGCATGAGGAACGGGTCATGAAGTGCCTGCAGTTGCGGGCGGAAATAAGCGCGTGCTTCGTCGGCTGTGGTGATTCCCCGCTTCACAAGCAAGAGGCACAGCGTTTCGCTCACACTGATTTCCTGCGACAGTTTAGCCGCAGCCGCTTTCTGTTCTGGTGTAGGTTCTTCGTAGTTCCATTTGTAATTCATTAATTATGTTGTTTTATTATATTGCTTCTCTCGGTGTAAATGCCTCGACTGGGTCGATAGATGGATTTGATTCATATTCCACGCTTAGCGCTTCACTCTTCTCACTCCTCACTCTTCACTCTCCACTCTTCACGCTTCACTCTTCACTCCTCACTCTTCACTCTTCACGCTCCACTCTTCACGTTCCACTCCTCACTCAAAAGCGCACTTTTACGGCAATTTACTTTGTAAAGATATGAAAAATAAATGAATTCTTCGAAAAATTGACATTAAATCTGTCGTTTTAGCCTAATATTTACTCATTTTTAAGTAATTAGTAAATGATAATTGTTTAAAAAGCGACATCCTTCCACCGTTTTCGTCACTTTTTATAAAAATTCCAATCTGTTTTTAATCTGTATTCTATCTTGCCAGATAGCTTCAGAAATCCAGCGTTTCTTTTTTAAGCAAAATAATGAAATTCCACATGGAATTGACAGAACCTGAATAGTGCTTTAAAAAGAACGCTCTTGGGGATTAAGTCCTAAAACGAGCCTGCGTTTTTACCAAAACGAGCCTGCGTTTTAGTTAGAACGAGCCTACGTTTTATCTCAAACGAGCCTGCGTTTTTTCAGTGAATCCGCAAAAGCACTCTTTTCATTCCTCTGTTGCGTAGGTTTTGTTCCCCTATAGCGTAAGTTTTGTTCCCCTATAGAATAATTTCTGTTCTACTGTTTCGTAAACAATAATCCTCAATTGAAAAATGTCAATTATTTACTCGTTGAAATGTGATTTGCTTAAAAAGTGTTAATATTAAAGAAATAAAAGGTACTATGTATTGCAAGGTACTATAAAAACACCTACATTTGCAGCAGAAAACTAAAACAGCGAGCATTTATGAACATAGAAAATGCAAAATCACAGATGAGGAAGGGAATGCTGGAATATTGCATTCTGCTCATTTTGAAGGAACGAGCCGCATACGCTTCCGACATCATTCAGAACTTGAAAGAAGCAAACTTGTTGGTGGTGGAAGGTACGCTTTACCCTCTGCTCACCCGTCTGAAAAACGATGGTGTGCTTGCCTACGAATGGCAGGAAAGTTCGCAAGGACCTCCTCGCAAGTACTATAAACTGACGGATGCGGGGCATACTTTGCTCTTGCAACTCGATGGAGCTTGGCGCGAACTGGAAAACACGGTTCATCTTCTGAAAGACAGGAATTAAAATTGAACAACTAAAAAACTTACCATTATATGAAAAAGAATATAACTATCAACATGTTCGGGCGACTCTATTCGATTGATGAAGACGCATACGAATTGCTGAAAAAGTACACGGAATCCATCCACCAGACTTTCGACCGCCAAGAGGGTGGGGAAGAGATTGCCAACGACCTTGAGGCACGCATTGCCGAACTGTTCGACGAACTGAAGGCTGGCGGTGTGGATGCCATCAACATCGAGCATGTGCAGGACATCATTGCCCGCATCGGAAATCCTGAGCAGATGAGTGACGATGCTTCGCAGACGAATGGCAATCAGCAAAGCGAACAATTTGGAGCAAACACTTCGGGAGGTGGATTTGGTTTGAATCAGACTGCCTGGGAAAACTATTCAGAGAACTTGAAAAAGAAGAAGCTCTTCCGCGACCCTACCAACAAAGTGCTGGCGGGTGTGCTTTCGGGACTTGCCAACTATTTTGGTGGCGACCCCACTTTTTGGCGCTTGGGTTTCATCCTGCTTGTTTTCGGTTCGGGTAGTTTCTTTAGTTGGAACTACTTCGGTTGGCGCGTCTCCTTTGGCTGGGCTATCATTGCATACATAGTTTTGGCAGTCATCGTACCCGAGGCAAAGACACCTGAGGATAGACTGAAAATGAAGGGTAAGGAGGTAAATCCACAGAACTTGGGCGATGAGATTTCGGCAGCTGTGCAACAGCCCGAAGAGATGAAGACGAATGGCGCAAGCGGATGTCTCAGTGGTGGATTCAAGGTGTTAGGTACGTTACTGAAGATATTTGTGTTTCTCCTTGGTGTCTGTCTGTTTGTTCCGTTCTTGGTGTTGTTGAGTGGCATGGCAGCCATGTTCTTTTCGCCTGAGTTTGTGTTGGGAAATATGTTCTATCCCGATGTGGCAGAGGTCTATCATCAGAATATGGAAATCTTCTGGACATTGGGTGGATGTCTCTTGGTGGGACTTTTCATACCTGCCTACGCTGCCATTCATGCTTTCCTCAGTACGGCAGGCAAGCAAAAGCCGATGGGAACCACGCAGCGTGTTTTCTGGCTTTGCCTTTGGCTCATCGCAGTGGTCGGAATCGTTGCTTCTGCTGTGAAGATGGGAGAGATTATCGATAAATATGAGAATGAAGTTAGGCAGCAAAGGAAAATTGAAGCCCGCGAAAAGGATTTAGCGGAAATGTATCAGGAATGGGATGACTGGTACTTCAAGGAACATCGTTTCACTCTCTGCGAAAACACCGAAGAGGGACTTCTCTATCATACAATGTCGGGTGAATACCCTGCATTGGACAAGACGGAGCGTAAAGTTATCAACAACATGATGCGTTATTTGGATGCTTGGAAAGATGGAGAGGATGTGCTTTATCAGGCTGAACGTCAGGACACTGTGGATGCGGGCAACTATCGCCTCACATGCATTGCTCGGGCAAGCGAGGAAAGTGAATTCGTTTGCATCTATGCCATTGCGGGAACCGACACGCTAAGGGCGTTTGTT
>OMTC01000044.1 GCA_900313845.1 uncultured Prevotellaceae bacterium | reverse complement strand
CAACCAATCTCGATAGAAAGTCGGGAAATGCGTTCTACCCAACGATAGAATCCCGTTTCGTACTGGGCACGAGCAGGAACAGCCACGATGATTTTGCGGATGGTGTTGACAGGAATGGTGTAACGAACAATGATGATTTGTCGGTTCAAACCATCTATCAGTCCTTGGGCAAACTGACCCAAAAGGCTGTCGCTTGGTGTGCGACGACGATGCAAACCCACCAAAATCTCGGAAGCATCGTTTTCGCGGAAAGCATGAATCACACCGTTGACAAAATTCACCGCCAATCGGCTTTGTGTTTGCACCTTCACATCAGCACCTGCACATATTTTCACTGCCTCTTGCAAACATTCCTTGCTCTTTCGCTGAAGCACACCTGTTGGGTCGTCCTCGTTCACCACATTCAAACAAATCAATCCACGGTTGAGGATGGAATTGCGCATCATGATACCCGTTTGCACAATGGCAGGAATGTTCTCCAATTCGTTGACAGGGATGAGAATCTTTTCGTCATCGTTGAGTGGCTGCTTTTCGTTGACTTCCAATTGTTCGCCTTCCAGCTTCAAGGTGCGTGCCGCCTGGTCGGTGGCGATAGAACTGATGATGCAAGTGATGAGAATCATGACCACCACACCATCGAGTACGGCATTATCCATGAGAGGCACTCCAGGACTCACCTCGAGCGAAGTACCGACCATCACCATGGCGAGAGCACCTGCTGCATGGGCTTCTGTGAGTCCAAACATCATCAATCCACTGGCGGAACTGAGTCGGAAAATCCTTCGGCTCGCAATGGCAGCGATATACTTGGAGAGTGTGCCTGCAATCACCATGACGAGCACGACGATTTGAGCGGCATGACTGGTGAAAAGCGGTTTGACGTTCACCAACATACCCACACCAATCAAGAAATAGGGAATGAAAATGGCATTTCCCACGAATTCCACACGGTTGCTAAGTGGAGCGGAACGCGGAATATAGCGGTTGAAGACCAATCCAGAGAAGAATGCACCGAGAATGCCTTCCAATCCACAAGCATCGGCAGTGGCAGCAGCAAGGAACACCATTGCCAATACAAAGATGAACTGCATGACTGCATCGGAATAGCGACGGAAGAACCAGCGGATGATTCGAGGAAAAAGGTAGAACAGCACTCCGCAAAAAACGGCGAATTTAACGAGAAAAAGTAGCCAAAAAGCCCAACCTGTTCCACCCTTGAATTGACCTGCAAGCGCAGCCAATACCAAGAGGGCGAAAATCAGTGCCACCATCGTTCCTGCCACACTGATGACCACACTCTTGTGCTTGCTAATGCCGTAACGCCCCACGATTGGATAGGACACCAAGGTGTGGGAGGCAAAGATACAGGCAAGCAGCAGTGATGCCATCATTTGATAATGCAGCACCCAATGACCAGCCAAGAAGCCAAGAACAAAAGGAAAAATTGCGGTGAAAGCGCCAAAAATTAAGCCTTCACTCCTGTTTTGTTGAAGACCGACAAGGTCCATCTCCAATCCGGCAAGGAACATGATATAGTAGATGCCCACTTGCCCAAAAAGCTCAAAACTTGCATCGCGTTCCAGTATGTTGAGCCCATGTTCCCCAATGAGAACTCCTGCGAGAATCATACCAATGAGGTGCGGAATGCGCAATTTCGTGAAAATCATCGGTGCCAGCAAGATGATAGCGAGCACGATGAAAAACACCCAAGTGTGGTTGGTGATAGGTAGATTCAGGTATTGAGTCATTGAGTCCATAAATTGCAATTTCAAACGTTCAAAATCTGCAAAAAAGCCGCATTCTGCAACAAAATGCGTTGCAAAGTTAACGAAAATGCGTGGATTTGATAGTGTATGTCGCTAAAAAACTTTAATTTTGCACTCGAAATTTAGTTTTTCTATATTTTTAAGGTAAAAATGAAAGTAGCAATTGTTGGCGCAAGTGGAGCTGTAGGTCAGGAATTCTTGCGCGTACTCGACGAGAGAAATTTCCCTATTGATGAACTTGTTTTGTTTGGTTCGACACGCAGTGCAGGACGAAAGTACACTTTCCGCGGAAAGGAGTATGAGGTGCAGTTGTTGAAGCATGGCGACGATTTCAAGGATGTGGACATTGCCTTCACATCGGCTGGTGCTGGCAC
Source organism: uncultured Prevotellaceae bacterium (assembly GCA_900313845.1). Taxonomy (GTDB): domain Bacteria; phylum Bacteroidota; class Bacteroidia; order Bacteroidales; family Bacteroidaceae; genus UBA3839. The sequence continues at coordinate 7,295 of OMTC01000044.1, read as the reverse complement.
ATCGAAGGAATTCGCCGAGGACATCACCAAGTTCGGCGCTGTGATGATTGACAATTCATCTGCTTTCCGTATGGATGAGGATGTGCCATTGGTTGTGCCTGAGTGTAACGCTGAAGACGCACTCAACCGTCCTCGCGGCATCATCGCCAATCCAAATTGTACGACTATCATGATGGTGGTGGTACTTCAACCTATCGAGAAACTCAGCCACATCAACCGTATTCACGTGGCTTCTTATCAGAGTGCATCGGGTGCGGGTGCTGCTGCCATGGCAGAACTTCAGCAACAGTATAAGGAACTGGTAGAAGGTAAGCCTGTCACGGTCAACAAGTTCGCTTATCAGTTGGCTTACAATGTCATTCCTCAGATTGACGTGTTCACCGACAATGGCTACACGAAGGAGGAAATGAAGATGTTCAACGAGACTCGCAAGATTATGCACACCGATGCACGTTGCTCGGCTATGTGCGTGCGAATCAGTTCGCTCCGTGCTCATTCCGAGGCAGTTTGGGTGGAGACCGATGAACCACTCGAAGTGGCTGACGTTCAGAAGGCTATTGCTGAGGCTCAGGGTGTGACACTCATCGACGACCCTAAGAATCAGAAGTATCCTATGCCTCTCTTCACGGCAGGTAAGGATGATGTCTATGTGGGTCGTGTTCGCAAGGACCTTGCCAACGAGAACGGAATTACCTTCTGGCTCTCTGGAGACCAAATCAAGAAGGGTGCAGCCCTCAATGCCGTTCAGATTGCAGAGTATCTTATCAAAGTGGGAAATGTGAAATAATCCCTTCTTGCTACCACAAGAAACTTTTTTTCATAGCATAATTATATATAATGAAGAGAAAAGCCGCAACGTTCATTCGCTGCGGCTTTTCAATATTTATTGTAAACTACTACGTAGTACCTTGTACTTTGTACTTGAAACTACCACCAAGTAGTGTTCTTATCTATCTTGTATTTATAGATTCTTGCCAGCTTAATATCGAAGATAAGAGCGGAGTAACCAGGTATTTTTTGATCGCCACTTGTGCCATATCCCAAATAGTAAGGGACAACCACTTTCCAACGGTCGTTCACCACCATGTTCATCACAGCTGTGGCAATACCTGACGCAAGCTTGTTGACACCAAAGAGGGCTGGGACGTCCGTTTGTTCATTCAGTGTGGTTCCGCTATAGCTTTTATCGAACAAATAACCAGATGCATAACTCTTGGATGGAAGTAAGCGACCGAGATAGTGCATACGAATTGAATCGTTATATTCAGGATATGTTTCGCCAGTTCCCTTTTCGAGTTTCTGCACGTAAATGTAATAGATGTTCTGACCGTTTTTGCCAAGCGAATCACTGAGGTTGTAAGACTTTATCATCTCCCAACCATCTTTGCCTGAACGAGCCAGCGAGGCAATGGAGTCAATGAAATGCTCATTCCTTGGTCGCCAGTTCTCGTATTCCTCTTCTGCCACGTTCTCTGAGCAACTGCTGAAGCCAATCAGAGCGAACACAAAACTGAGGGCAAAAAGAATCTTTTTATTCATGAGCGATTTGTGATGGGTTATTTCAGTTTCTTCAAAAGACTGGTGATGGTCACATTGTCCTCGATGATGCCACGCAGTTCACTAATCTTCACGCGCTTCTGCTCCATGGAGTCGCGGAAACGAATGGTAACAGTGTCATCCTGCAAGCTGTCGAAATCCACAGTCACGCAATAAGGAGTACCGATAGCATCCTGACGACGATAACGCTTTCCGATGGAATCCTTCTCGTCGTACTGGCAATTGAAGTGGAATTTCAGTTCGTCGATGATTTCGCGTGCCTTCTCTGGCAGGCCATCCTTCTTCACGAGAGGCATCACAGTACACTTGATTGGAGCCAAAGCAGCAGGCAAACGAAGAACTACGCGTGTTTCTCCGTTCTCCAACTTCTCTTCGCAATAGCTGTGACACATGATACTGAGGAACATACGGTCCACACCAATCGAAGTCTCAATCACGTATGGAGTGTAGTTCTCTCCAAGTTCTGGGTCGAAATACTTGATGTTCTTGCCCGAGAACTTCTCGTGCTGGCTCAAGTCGAAGTTGGTACGTGAGTGAATACCCTCCACCTCCTTGAAGCCAAATGGCATCTTGAATTCGATGTCGGTAGCAGCATTGGCATAGTGAGCCAACTTCTCATGGTCGTGGAAACGATAGTTCTCAGCACCGAAGCCAAGGTTCTGATGCCATGCCATACGAGTTTGCTTCCACTTTGCAAACCAATCGAGTTCAGTACCTGGCTTGATGAAGAACTGCATTTCCATCTGTTCGAATTCACGCATACGGAAGATGAACTGACGAGCCACGATTTCGTTGCGGAAAGCCTTACCAATCTGTGCAATTCCAAATGGAATCTTCATGCGACCAGTCTTCTGAACGTTCAGATAGTTCACAAAGATACCCTGTGCGGTTTCAGGACGGAGGTAGATGTTGAAAGCACCGTCTGCCGTACTACCCATCTCTGTCTTAAACATGAGGTTGAACTGGCGAACTTCTGTCCAGTTACGAGTGCCACTGATTGGACAAACAATTTCCTCGTCTAAAATAATCTGGCGGAGTTCCTCCAAGTTCATAGCGTTCATAGCCTTGCTGTAACGCTCATGGAGTGCATCACGCTTCTTCTGCTCCTCCAGCACACGTGGGCTGGTTTCGCGATATTTCTGTTCGTCGAAAGCATCGCCAAAACGTTTCTTAGCCTTGGCAACTTCCTTCTCAATCTTCTCTTCGTATTTGGCAATCTGATCCTCAATCAGCACATCTGCACGATAGCGCTTCTTTGAGTCGCGGTTGTCAATCAGTGGGTCGTTAAACGCATCAACGTGTCCACTTGCCTTCCAAATCGTTGGATGCATGAAAATGGCTGAGTCGATACCCACGATGTTCTCGTGCATCAGCACCATGCTCTGCCACCAGTATTGCTTGATATTGTTCTTGAGTTCTACACCATTCTGACCGTAGTCGTACACTGCGCCCAGTCCATCATAGATTTCACTTGAAGGAAATACGAATCCATACTCTTTGCAATGGGAAACAACCTTCTTGAAAACGTCTTCTTGTGCCATATTTATTTTAATAATGTGAATTTTGCGTGCAAAGGTACGCAATTTTCTTCGAATTTGTTTATCTTTGTCAGCGAAAAGTCCATGTCTTTCATAAAATTAACGAACAAAATGAAATCTTTACAATTCATCTATCAAAGGGTTCATACAAATCTTTGCTCTTCTTGCCATCCTCATCACAGGCTTTCAGTCACGATGTTTGCAGGCATCGTTTCCGTCCTTCTCTCCATGCATGTTTCTCCCGCCAGTTCCCAAACGGTGGTAGATGTGAAGAACCGACTTCAAGTCAACGAAGGTTGGGGCGTGTCACTTTGTTGGTGGGCAAACATGGTTGGCAAGTGGCAAAACGAAGAAAAGCTCGATTCCATCGTAGATTTCCTTTGTTCACCCGAACATCTCAACTACAATATTTTCCGCTACAACATCGGTGGTGGCGACGACCCTCAGTGGCGAAACTGTGAGCCTCATCATTTTGGAAAGCCACGCAGTGGCAAAGGACTTCGAGCCGAAATGCCAGGTTTCAAGGACTCGCTCGACGATAACTACCATTGGGACCGCGATGAGGCACAGCGACGTGTGATGCTGAAAATTCGTGAGCGTCGTCCCGATGCCATCTTCGAGGCGTTCTCCAATTCCGCTCCTTACTACCTCACCGTGAGCGGTTGTGTGGGTGGAGCAAAACGTGCCACCGATGATAATGTTCCACCAAAATATTACGATGAATTCGCACATTATCTCGTGGATGTATGCCGTCACTATAAAGAACGCTATGGACTGGAATTTCGTACCCTCGACCCTTTCAATGAACCTGAAACCAACTATTGGTCTGCGAATGGTTCTCAGGAAGGTTGCCATTTTTCGCCCAAATCGCAAATCAAATTCCTCCATGTGCTTGCACCGATTCTTGCCAAGTCGGGACTCAACACCCGTATCTCAGCTTCCGACGAGACGAGTGTGGCACAATCCATCGAGGATTTCCGTGCTTATCAAAAGGATGGAGAGGCATTGGACTGTGTTTTTCAATGGAACACGCATACTTACAAGGCTGACAATGCACAGCGAAACGAACTACGTCAGTTGGTGCGAAAAGCAGGAAAGCATTTCTGGATGAGTGAGACGGGTGATGGTGGACGTGGCATTCATGGCAATCTCATGATGGCGCAGCGACTCATCGACGACATCCGCTATCTCCAACCCGATGCCTGGGTGGATTGGCAGTATATTGAGGAGTATGGTGACCAATGGTCACTCATTCGTTCCGATTGGAACAACGAACAATACGTGAAAGTGAAGAACTACTATGTTCGTTATCATTTCACCCATTACATCCGTCAGGGTTACATCTATCTTGCCACCGATAACCCTCACCTCCTCTGTGCCATTTCTCCCGATGAATCAGAACTCGTCTTCGTATGTATCAATACCGAAACCCGTGAAGAACGCGCAGAAACCATCGACGTAAGTTCCTTCTCAAAATCTCCTTCCATCACTTCTATACTCACCACTCGCCGTGAAAACCTTGCCACCAACACTCTTTTCAAGCATGCTTCAGGTGTCGTTTCCTTCCAGATGCCTCCGCTGAGCATTGCCACATATATCTTAAAAAGATAATTTTTCGAACAAATATTTTGTTATTTCACCAATTATCTTTAACTTTGCACCCGCAAAACGAAAAAGCACAAACTTCATAGTCTTTTCGCTTCGCTCGCGTCCATGCCCAGATGGCGGAATTGGTAGACGCGTTGGTCTCAAACACCAATGAAGCAATTCGTGCCGGTTCGATCCCGGCTCTGGGTACTTCAATAAATGCTAACAACTTGATTATCGAGTTGTTAGCATTTTTCTTTTGGCAACTTTTGGGCGATATAGTTAATCCCAAGCGGCTTTGTGTGAAGTGCACCCCAAAAGTTAGACAAAAAACTTTTGGGGTGTATTATGTTTAAAAAGAGAAGAAAGAATCATCGTCTCAACTATCTTCATTACATGCATTTGCTAGAAGATGGTATGAGTGTCAATGCAGTCAGCGTAAAATACGGAGTTGATAATAAACAACTCAAGGTCCTATGGCACAGGTATCAGGAATCAGGCATAGCAGGATTGAAGAAGAGAGAGAATTTCCATGCCTCTCTTGCATTAAAGAAGAGAATAGTCCTTGATATTGAAGAAAATCACTTACCTTTGCATGCAGCTTCGATAAAATACGGCCCAAGCCCAGACAGGATAAAGGTTTGGCTTAGGATATACAGGGCAGAGGGCCTTACAGGATTGGAGGCTATCAAAAAGCGAGGCAGACCACCAGGTATGGGTAGACCGAAGAAGAACAGTAAACCTCTCACGGAGCTTGAAAGGCTTCGTAAGGAAGTGCAAGAGCTCAGGACGGAGAATGCTCTGCTAAAAAAAGTGAGAGCCTTAGTCGAGGAAAGGAATGCCCGACTACGCGAGATTGGGCACGGGCCATCGAAGAACTAAGGCGTGAGGGACATCCCCTGCAGTTTATGCTGTATAGGATGAAGATGGCCCGTTCTGTATTCTATTACCACATGTCGCATATGGACGACAGCGACGGGTATGATGGGATCAGGGAACGTATAAAGCAGATATATGACAGGAATCATGGACGCTACGGGTACAGACGAATCTGTATGGAACTGCGCAATGAAGATATTGTTATTAATCACAAGACGGTACAGAAACTGATGAATCAGATGGGACTTAAGGCAAAGACCAAGAAACGGCACTATCACTCCTATAAGGGGGAGATAGGCAAGATCGCTCCCAATGTACTGGAACGTGACTTCTATGCAGACAGACCCAACCAAAAATGGGCTACAGATGTTACCCAGGTATGCATAAACGACAAGAAATTATACTTGTCGCCCATATTGGATATGTTTGACGGTGGTATTATATCTTATACAATTTCTACCAGTCCAAATCTGCAGATGGTCATTTCTATGCTCAAGAAGGCTTTTAAGAAGTATCCACAGATAGATGGTCTCACCCTGCACTCGGATCAAGGCTGGCATTATCAGCATGGCATGTACCAGAAGATGCTTAAAGACCATGACATCACACAAAGCATGTCCCGTAAAGGTAACTGCCTGGATAATGCGATGATGGAGAATTTCTTTGGGCTGATGAAGAACGAACTCTTATATGCTAACAAGTATGAAAGTATAGAAGACTTTGAAAGAGCGTTAAGAAAATATATTGATTGGTATAACAATAAAAGAATAAAACTGAGATTAAAAGGAATGAGCCCGGTACAATACCGAGCTCACTACTATAGAGAGTTGAATAATTAATGTTTAATTTAATGTCCAACTTTTTGGGGTCACATCAGTTCGTTGACTTCGAGGATTTTCTATAAGAATAACTATTAACTTGACAATTAGTTTCCAAGAATCCTATTCACAAGAGTTACAACATCATTGATGTTAATGGATTTATCACCATTCACATCTGCCTTATAGATGTCATAGTCATTTTGATTTCCAAGAATAATATTAACAAGACTAACTACATCATTAATATTTATATTGCCATCACCATTCACATCACCCTTTACAACACTATTGTAGATAAGTTCTACATCATCCACAAAAAGTATATCTTTATCACTTCCTACTCCAGGTATAGCACTGGTAGAGAAAGTAAGGAGGATAGCTTTAGGGACTAAATTATTGTCAGCATAGGTGAATGGTACACTAATGCGAGTCCATTCAGTGCATGGTTCAATATTTGGATTCTCAGCCCATCCAACTTTATTTTCGTAAGTATTATCTTCAGGTGCCTGGTAATACGTTCCATCAGTAATATATGCACTCATATTAGCTTTTGTACCTGGCGCTCCAGTAGAATACTTCACCCAAAAAACGATGGAATCAGGACGACCAGTCATTACTTGATAAAATGGATCATCATTACGGTCTTTTGCAGTTTTATTCATGTCAAGTTCTGAGTGGTTAGATGTAGAAGTAGCATTCATATCACCCGCATTGAGTCGGCCCGTAGTCAATGTTCCATTAGCTACATATTTTAAAATCTTCGTTGACTTTAAGCAAGCACTATACTTACCGCTATGAGCATCCGTACTTATAAAACAATGATCACCAGCCATAAAAGCCCAACCACCAGATGCACTGCTGAATGAATGCCAATATTTTGGTTCTGAAACCTTGGTAGAAACAGTTTCTCCAC
>OMTC01000097.1 GCA_900313845.1 uncultured Prevotellaceae bacterium | reverse complement strand
ATCTTCGTTAATCTGCGCGTGTCGATACCTGTGATGCCAGGAATGTGCTCACGTTTCAACCAGTCGGCAAGGCTTTCATGAGCGTTCCAATGAGAATAGGCACTGCTGTAGTCGGCTACGATGAGTGCTTTGGCGTGTATGTGGTTGCTTTCCCAAAACTTGGGAAGAAGTTGTTCTGTTTGTTGGGACTGTATCGCATTCTCAAGTTCACCGGATGGGACTCCATAGTTGCCGATGAGTGGGTAGGTCATCACCAGTAATTGTCCTGCATAGCTGGGGTCGGTCAGACTCTCGGGATAACCTGTCATGGCTGTGCAGAACACCACCTCGCCTTCGGTTGCTCCATCGTATCCGAAGGACAACGCATCGAATGTGGTTCCGTCTTCCAATATCAGTCTTGCTTTCATAAATAAACTATTTCCTATTATCTTTCTTCGCACTTTTCAATTATAAATAAAAGAGCTTTGCAGAGATGTCGCTAAACGCTAAACGGTTCTCGAAGTGAGGCTCGTTTTGATAAAATCCATAAATAGAGGATGGGGTTGCAGGACAGTGCTTTGATATTCGGGATGGAATTGTGTGCCGATATACCAGCGATGCTTGGGAATCTCCACAATTTCCACGAAGTCGGCATCGGGATTCTTGCCGCTACCCATCATGCCGTTCTCCTCGAATGTTTTCAGAAAGGCATTGTTGAACTCATAGCGATGGCGATGGCGCTCACGGATGAGATTTTCACCATAGATGCTTGCTACACGCGAACCCTCCACCAATTCACAATCGTAGGCACCAAGTCGCATCGTTCCACCCATTTGTGAGATGTTTTTTTGTTCCTCCATCAAGTCGATGACGTAGTTTGTTGCGGCTTTGGCTTGAGAATCGGTGACGAATTCGTGGCTTGTAGCATCTTTCATGTTTAGCACATTTCGAGCAAATTCAATGACCATGATTTGCATGCCCAAGCAAATGCCGAAGCAAGGGATGTTGTGCTCTCGTGCATATTGTGCAGCGAGTATTTTTCCCTCAATGCCACGATGTCCAAAACCAGGACAGATGACGATGCCATCTTGCGATTGAAGCAGATGGATGAAATCGGAGTTGTCAGAAAATTCGGCATTCTCGGAGAAATCAGAATTAATAAAAGTGAGTTGGATGGTTCGGTGATGATAAGTGGCTGCGTGGCTGAGGCTTTCACTGATGCTCTTGTAAGCATCTTGTAGATTGTATTTGCCCACCAATCCTATGCGCACAATGTCTTTTGCTGAGCGGCGCAGTTCCAAGAAATGATTCCAAGGACCCAGACTTGGGGTTTCTCCCACGGGAATTCCCATCTTGCGAAGAATGGCAGCGTCGAGTCCTTGCTTCTGCATGTTCACGGGTACTTCGTAGATGCTTGGCAAATCTTCGCTTTGGATGACACATTCCAAATCTACATTGCAGAATCCTGCCACTTTGCTACGAAGATGATCGTCCAGATGTCGTTCTGTGCGGAGAATAAGAATATCGGGCTGAATACCAGCCGATTGCAGTTCCTTCACACTGTGTTGTGTGGGTTTCGTCTTTAACTCACCAGCAGCCTTCAGATAAGGCACGTAAGTAAGGTGAACAAAGACAGCATCCTTGCCCAATTCCCATTTCAGTTGGCGGATAGCTTCCAAGAAAGGGGCACTCTCGATGTCGCCAATGGTTCCACCAATCTCGGTGATGATGAAGTCGAAGGGTGGGGTTGTCTTTCCTTTAGGAACAAGCGACAACTGCTGAATGCGTCGTTTGATTTCGTCAGTGATATGCGGTACCACTTGAATGGTGTGTCCCAAGTAGTCGCCACGCCGTTCCTTGTCGATGACTGCTTGGTAGATGCGTCCTGTGGTTTGTGAGTTATAGCGAGTGGTCTGAATCCCTGTGAAGCGTTCGTAGTGCCCTAAATCGAGGTCGGTTTCCATGCCGTCTGCCGTCACGTAGCACTCGCCGTGTTCGTAGGGATTCAGTGTTCCAGGGTCGATGTTGATATATGGGTCGAATTTCTGAATGGTAATCTTGTAGCCTCGTGTCTGCAACAGTTTGCCGATGGAGGCAGAGATGATTCCTTTGCCCAGCGAACTGACCACACCACCTGTCACAAAGATATATTTGCTCATGGGAAAATGAAGAATGAAAGCCTCACCCCCAACCCCTCTCCGAAGGGCGAGGGGAGTAGAATGAAGAATGACTGCTCGTTAGTTATTTTAATTTTTATTTTTTAATTTCAAATCCACCTCTTGGGCTGTCTGCTTGCCGCTTGCGATGGCGCGGACAACAAGACTGGCACCCGATTTCGAGTCGCCGCAAACGAAGACATTATCAGGATAATCGGGATGTTCGGGCTTTAGGAATCCCATTGCCAAAAGCACAAGTTCAGCTTTGATGATTTCGGGTTCACCCTTTTCCACCATCAGTGGACGACCACCTTCAGGATTGGGTTTCCAATCAATTTCCTGCACACGCACACCTGTCAGTTGTCCGTCTTTGCCAAGAAATTCCAACGTGTTGATATTCCATCGGCGAATGCAACCTTCCTCATGCGAAGAAGTGGTCTTGAAAGTACGAGGGAAGTTTGGCCAAGGGTTATTAGGGTCTTCAGGACCGATAGGTGGTTTTGGCATGATTTCAATCTGTGTCACACTCTTGGCTCCCTGACGATGAGCCGTGCCGATGCAGTCGCTACCTGTGTCGCCACCACCGATGACGAGCACGTTCTTTCCTTTGGCTGTGACACGTTCATCCTTCCCAAATTCCATTCCTGCCAGCACTCGGTTCTGCTGGGAAAGCATTTCGAGAGCGAGGTGAACACCATGCAGTTCACGACCAGGCACTTTCAAATCGCGTGCTGTGGGTGTGCCTGTGGCAATGACAAAGGCGGAGAAATCGGAGTTCTTAGCGAACTCGGAGAACTCGGTGATTTCAGCATTATACTTGAACTCGATTCCTTCTTCCTCAAGAATCGCGATGCGGCGGTCTATGAGGGTTTTGTTCAATTTGAAGTTTGGAATGCCGTAGCGGAGTAGTCCACCAGCCGCTTCGTTCTTCTCAAAGATGGTGACGCTGTAGCCCATCAGATTTAAGTCATGGGCAGCAGCAAGTCCAGCAGGACCCGCACCGATAACGGCAATGCGCTTGCCATTGCGTACAGGGTGATGAATGGTGATGTAGCCTTCGCGAAAAGCACCTTCTATGATGGCACATTCATTCTCACGATTGGTGGTTGGCTCATGGTTGAAGAGGTTGAGTAGGATTCGTGCTCGACAAGAGTCTATACGCCATTTCCCAATCGCCTTGACACAGTGCTTCGTTCCATTCTGGTGCTTTGTTGCCCAATGGACAAGCCCAGTGACAGAAAGGCACACCGCAATCCATGCAACGCGAAGCCTGTTGTCGGCGGTCGCGCGAGTTGAGCGTTTGTTCTACTTCTCCAAAATCGTGTATCCTGTCGTGTATTGGACGGTAACCAGCCTCTTGACGAGGTACGGTCAAGAAGGTGGAACCACCCCCTTGTCCATCTCTATGAGTGAGAGGAGAGGCTACTCTACTGATATATTCATATTGTTTGTTATTCATTTCTTCTCCTTTTGTATCTATCAATAATCCCTTTGAACGTCAGCTATTTTCTGCTGAAGTTTTTTCATCTGTTCCTCTTGCAATACTCGTTTGTATTCGATTGGAACGATTTGTATGAACTGTTCCACATAGCGTGGCCAGTCGTCGAGCATGGTGCGAGCCAATTTCGAACCCGTGTAGAGATAGTGCTGACGAATGAGCTCATGTAGTTCTTTCCTGTATTGCGCCTCTTCGACAAGGTTGATTTCCACCATGTCCATATTACAATAGTAGTCGAAGGAACCGTTACGATTCCACACGTATGCCACGCCACCACTCATTCCTGCTGCAAAGTTACGTCCTGTTTCGCCGAGTACCACCACGCGTCCGCCTGTCATGTATTCACAGCAGTGGTCACCTGCACCCTCAATGACCGCAATAGCACCCGAGTTACGCACGCCGAAACGTTCGCCCACCTTGCCATTCACATAGAGTTCACCGCTTGTGGCTCCGTAAAGTCCAGTGTTTCCTGCAATCATATTGTCCTCGGCTTGGAAGTTGCTTCGTGCAGGCGGCAGGATGGCAACACGTCCACCCGAAAGACCTTTGGCAAAGTAGTCGTTCGTCTCTCCTTCCAGTCGGAAACTCACACCGTTCACGAGAAATGCGCCAAAACTCTGTCCAGATGAGCCTTTGAAGCGTATGTTGATGGTGTCTTGCGGAAGTCCCTTCTCCCCATATTTTTTTGCAATCCTTCCCGAAAGCATGGCACCCACGGCACGATTTGTATTCTTGATGGCATAATCGAGATGCACTTCTTCTTGATGTTCTATGGCATTCTTTGTTGCCTTGATTATCTGGAAGTCGAGCACATCACCGAAATCGTAAGGCAAATCCTCTGTGTGGTGCATGATGCCGCTTTCTTGATAAAGCATCCTACTCAAATCAAGCACAGAAGGCTTTTGCTCGATGAGTTCGGTGTGCCCAATGATGTCGTTCAAGCTACGTGCACCCATTTGTGCCAGATACTCACGTACTTCTTCAGCCAAGAAGGTGAAGTAGTTCACAAGATGCTCGGCACGACCTAAGAAATGTTCACGCAGACGTGGGTTCTGAGTTGCCACACCCATCGGACAAGTGTTTTGATTGCATTTGCGCATCATCACGCAACCCAATACGATGAGGGCTGTGGTGCCGAAACCGAATTCGTCGGCACCGAGCAATGCCATCAGAGTCACGTCGCGACCCGTCTTGATTTGTCCATCTACTTGCAAACGAACTTGTGATCTGAGTCCGTTCTTAACGAGTGTCTGTTGTGTTTCGCTCAGTCCGATTTCGGGTGAAATACCTGCAAAACGCATGGAACTGGCTGGCGATGCACCTGTACCACCTTCCGCTCCACTGATGACGATGAGGTTGGCTTTTGCTTTGGCTACTCCCGCAGCAATGGTTCCCACGCCGCTCTCTGAAACGAGTTTCACGCTGATGGCAGCCGTTGGATTCACGTTTTTGAGGTCGAAAATCAGTTGCGCTAAGTCCTCTATGCTGTAGATGTCGTGATGAGGCGGAGGAGAGATGAGCGAGATGCCAGGAATGGAGTGGCGCGTGCGGGCGATGATTTCATTCACCTTGAATCCAGGTAATTGTCCACCTTCACCAGGCTTAGCACCCTGTGCCACCTTGATTTGCAGTTCCTCTGCATTCACGAGGTATTCAGTGGTAACGCCGAAACGCCCCGATGCGATTTGTTTGGTTTTGCTGGAAAGGCTCACACCATCCACATCCGTGTGGAAGCGCTCCGAATCCTCACCACCTTCACCCGTATTGCTTCGAGTTCCTAACTTGTTCATAGCCAAACAAATGGCTTCGTGCGCCTCCTTGCTCAATGCACCGAACGACATGGCACCTGTGACGAAATGCTTCACGATTTCTTCCACGGGTTCCACTTCGTCGATGCTGACAGGCTGCTGTTTGATGTTCAGAAAATCGCGGATGAAGATGGGTTCAGCTTTCTCGTCAACGAGTCGGGAGAATTCCTTGAATTTATTGTAATCGCCTTTTCGGCAAGCCTGTTGCAGCGTGGCAATGGTTTCGGGATTCCATGCATGGCGCACACCATCGCGACGCCAATGGAATTGACCAATGTTTGGAAGGAAAGCATCATTGCTGGTGGCTGTTTCTCCGTCTGATGGGATGATGCCATAGCTTGCAGAAGAGTCATAGAATGCTTTTGCATCTTGCGCAATTTTCTCTAATCCAATGCCGCCGATGGTACTCACTTCTGTGCCAAAATATGCACGAAGGAGTTCCTCACTCAGACCGATACTTTCAAAGATTTTCGCACCTCGGTAAGAGCGAATGGTGGAGATGCCCATCTTAGCCATAATTTTGAAGAGTCCCTTCTTCACAGCCTTGATGTAGTTGGCTTCCGCTGTGGCATAGTCTTCCTGAATCTTACCCCTCTTCACGAGATCGTCAAGGATGGCAAACACCATGTATGGGCACAAGGCAGAGGCACCATAGCCCAATAGCAGTGCGGCGTGCATGGTTTCGCGTATCTCTCCGCTCTCCACAATCAGTGCGGTCTGCACACGCTTGCCTGCTGCAATGAGGTAGTGGTGAACAGCCGACACAGCCAATAAAGAAGGAATGAAAGGACCTGCCTCACCTCCAGCCTCTCCATCTTCGGGGAGCCTGTCAGTAAGGATGATGTAGTTGGCTCCCTCATCCACAGCCTTTTCTGCTTGCTTGCAGATTCTATCGAGTGCTTCTCTCAACGCTTCACCGTTCATGGTAGAAGGAGACGTGTGAAGCGTGGAGCGTGAAGTGTGGAGCGTGAAGTTCAGTCCAATTTTCACCGTCTGAAAACCCTTGTAGCGTATGTGGCAAAGCATGTCGAGTTGTGTGTTGTTCAGAATCGGGTGGGGCAGGCGTACCATCTTGCAGTTGGATTCATTGGGATTCAGAATGCCTGTTCCCACGCGTCCGATGTATTCTGTCAGGCTCATCACCAAGTTCTCACGAATGGAGTCGATGGCTGGATTCGTAACTTGTGCGAATTGCTGACGGAAGTAGTTGAAGAACACCTGTGGGCGAGTGGAAAGCACTGCCAATGGTGTGTCGTTACCCATCGCTGCAGTTGGTTCTTGCCCTGCTGTTGACATAGGCACGATGGTGGAAGAAATATCCTCCTCGCTATAGCCAAAGAGAATTTCCTTCTGAAGCAGATTGCTGACTCCGTTTTCTATTTTTCTTCCGCTGTGCAATTTCTCCAGTTGAATACGATTGGTGGAAAGCCATTGTGCATACGGATGCTCCGAAGCCAGTTGCTGTTTGAGTTCGCCATCGTAGTATATTTTTCCTTCTTCGGTATCGATGAGCAAAATCTTTCCAGGTTGCAACCTACCTTTTTCAGCCACTTCTGACGGGTCGAAATCCATGACACCCACTTCCGAAGCCACCACGATGGTGTCGTTCTTGGTGATGGTGTAACGAGCAGGACGCAGACCATTGCGGTCGAGCATACCGCCTGCAAAACGTCCATCGCTGAAGAGCAAGGCTGCAGGTCCATCCCAAGGCTCCATCAGGATGGAATGATATTCATAGAAAGCCTTCAGGTCGTCCGAAATGGGATTCTTGTCATTGAACGATTCTGGCACCAGCACTGCCATGGCATGAGGCAGACTTAAGCCAGACATCACGAGGAACTCCAACACGTTGTCCAAGCTGGCTGAGTCACTCATGTTGGGTTGCACGATAGGAGATATGTTGCGAATATCACCCAACATCTCACTATCGAGTACACTCTCCCTCGCCTTCATCCATGCACGGTTGCCACGGATGGTGTTGATTTCTCCGTTATGAGCTAACATGCGGAATGGCTGTGCCAATGACCAAGTAGGAAAAGTGTTTGTGCTGAATCGTGAATGCACCAGCGCCAGTCCGCTTGTGAAATAAGGATTTGATAAATCAAGGTAATACTGACGAACTTGCATACTCGAAAGCATTCCCTTGTAGATGATGTTTGTGTTACTCAGAGAACAAATGTAAAAGTCCTTGTCGTTGACTCTTTTCTCAATTCGTTTCCTAATCAAATATAATTTGACCGGAAGGGAGCTTGAAGCTTGAAGCGTGGAGCTTTCCGTAATAAACAACTGCTTCACATCGGGCTCTGTGCTCCTTGCGCGTTCTCCTAAGCATTCCGAATGGGTAGGCACTGAGCGGAGGTGCATTAATTGCAGCCCTTCGCGCTCCACCTCTTCTATGATGATGCTCAGGATCTCTTGCTGTCGCTTTTCATCCTTGGGCAGGAAGACGAGTCCTGTTCCATACTTTCCTTTTTCGGGCACAGGAATGCCCTGAAGCAAAATGAATTCGTGAGGGATTTGTAACATGATGCCAGCGCCATCTCCGTCCTTTCCAATCTCTGCTCCGCGATGACGCATGTTTTCCAACACGCTGAGTGCATCATCCACCAGTTGATGACTTTTGTTGCCGTGAATGTTCGCTATCATTCCCACTCCGCATGCATCGTGCTCATACTGGCTTTGATAGAGTCCCTTTTCAATCTTTTTAACTTTACATTTTGTCATAATAATCTCTACTTAACTTTCATTTTGGCTGCAAAGGTACGACTTTTCCTTTCAAAATGATTTCTTAGTAACAAATAACTACCTTGTTTTTTCCTTGAAGTGAACAAGTGTTACGATTTTATTGATGTTTAACGTTTAACGTTTAACGAAGTATCAAGGTTTAAGAATTAGATTCCAGGTCAAAGGTCTAAGGTCAAAGGCTTATTTTTCACTTTTCACTTATCACTTTTCACTTTTAGAAAATCCTTTTAAATCCTTTAAATCCTTGATTTTCTTTTCACTTGTTTATGGCTGCAACGTGAAACCGAACACCAAATAGGCTTTCTGCGAGCAAGGATTGGCAGTAACTTGTCCGAAGATGGGGAGCGAAAAGGATTCGGTTATCTTGATTGCCTTCGTGGCTCTCAGCGAAACATTCGTCACGGCAAAGCCAGAAGTTCCATATAGACTTGTTGCCATTGGTACTGCACCGAGGGTTGCCGACCAGTCGCAAGTGGCAAGTTTGAACGGTGCGGCAACTTCCACGTAAGTGGAATAAGCACGCTTACCATCTTTGTTTACTCCGTCGTTGCCAGTGAAGTTAGTGTATGCCTGCAAACTGGCAACCCCGAAATCGTAGCCTAAGTTAGCTTCAAAAATGTGATTGGTGCCGTGGGCATCATATTTGAAATATCGGTTCCTTGGATCCAGTCCTAAGCTGAACCAATAATCCGTCACGCCTACATGGAATCCGCCTATGCTGTAAGCCAAAGTCAGGTCGAATTCCTTTGTGTCGTTAGGTTCTGAGATACCCAAGCTTCCCCATGCTGTCAGGCTCAAACCTTGATAAGCAATGCCCAAAGTGGGTTGCAGGGAGACATTTCCCAGTTCCTGGCCACGCCAGATATATTGGTTTACAACATCGGCAGCAACTGTCGTTTCGATACTCTCTTGAGCGATGGCTGGAGCGGCACACGCCAGTGCCGCCATTGCCATCAAAGCAAATTTCTTCACCATGTTCATATATAATTTGACCAATAAAGTAATATGTAAATTAAGAAAATATATAGAAAAAACAAAGGTCTGTTGGGGGATTAGTTGTAGCAGGTTTCACCATGCTCATACACGTCGAGTCCTTCCTCTTCAATTCGTTTGTCGCAACGCAAACCGATGGTCTTCTTCAGTCCGTAGAAGATGATAAGACCCATGCCGAATGCCCATGCACAGACTGCCAAAGCACCGATGGTTTGTGTCAGCACGTTTGTCTCTGTGCCATTCAGTTCTGGGTTAACAAATACGCCTGTGAGGATAGTACCGAGAATACCGCCAACGCCATGCACGCTGATGGCACCAACAGGGTCGTCGATGTGGAGTTTCTTATCGATGAAAGATACACTCCAGCACATAATCACCGAGGTAATCACACCAATCAGAGCCGATGCCCAAATGTCCACGCAGTCGCATCCCGCTGTGATACCTACCAATCCTGCCAGCACACCGTTGCACACCATCGAGAGAGATGGCTTGCCGTCAACGAGCCAAGTGTATGCCAATGCAGCAAGTCCTCCTGTGGCTGCTGCCATATTGGTGGTGATGAATACATGAGCGCTGTGGATAGCACTTTCTCCTGTGATGCTCAATTCAGAACATGGGTTGAAACCGAACCAACCCACCCAAAGGCAGAACACACCGAGCGCACAGAGTGCGAGGTTATGACCTGGGATTGCACGGCTCTTCTTTTGCTTGTCGTACTTGCCAACACGAGGACCCAATGCCATTGCACCAGCCAAAGCCAGCATACCACCACAGGCGTGTACCATTGTGCTACCAGCGAAGTCGTGGAAACCCATTTCTGCGAGCCATCCACCTCCCCAGCCCCAGTGTCCTGAGATAGGGTAAACGAAAGCTGAAATCAGCAGTGAATAAATGAGATAGTTCGAGAACTTCGTGCGCTCAGCCATGGCACCACTCACGATGGTGGCAGCAGTGGCGCAGAACATTGTCTGGAAAATGAAGTAGGCTGGGGCAGGCAACTGTTCGTTACCAAAGTTTGAACGGAAAAAGAAACCGTCCCAACCGAGAAAACCGTGGTCGGTCCCGAACATCAACGAAAAACCGATGATCCAGAAAAGGACCGTTCCACACATAAAATCACAAAAGTTCTTCATAAGAATATTCGCTGTGTTCTTCGATCGTGTCATGCCCGCTTCCACGAGGGCAAAACCTGGTTGCATCCAAAACACGAGCATCGCACCCAAAAGTACCCATAGCGTATCGACTCCGCTGATATCGCCAATCACAGAAGATAATATTATTGTTTTCATTGTACTAAAGCGTTTGTGTTTAAAGTTTAACGTTTAACGAATTTAGCGTGAAGCGTAGAGTGTGAAGCGTGGAGCGATTCCATCCGGAAGGCATTACTCACTACTCACTTCTCCTTACTCACTTTTAGAAAATCCTTTTAAATCCTTTAAATCCCTGACCTTATTTCTTGTCTCTTAAAACTGTGTCGCCAGATTCACCTGTGCGGATGGAGTAAACGTCTATCATGTCGCTGACGAAGATTCGACCATCTCCAACATTCCCTGTATGCGCCACCTTCAGAATCACCTGAACGGTGGGAGCGAGGACGATGTCTCGACACACAATAGTGATAGCAACTCGTTCAATCACATCGGTACTATACTGAACGCCACGGTAGATGCGTTCCTGGCGACTCTGACCAATCCCATGCACATCGTGATACTCAAACCAATCGATGTCTGACGAAAGCAAGGCATCCTTGACCTCTTCAAATTTCGTCTTCCTGATAATTGCTTCAATCTTTTTCATACCTTAATAAATTATAAATTAGTATTTGAGCTTCAAGTGCTTCTGCCACATGGCATTTTCACTTTCCGTCTTTTCTTTTTCGGGTGCAAAGTTACGACGTTTTGTCAGTGAATCCTTGAAATTTGCGACATTCCGAAATTGATTTTTATTTCAAATTATATTTTTGTTTATTTTGCCTTACTTTTTCTTTCAAATCTTTAAAATAAATCAATAATTGCTTACAAATTGCAATCTTTTGCTAAAATGAACAAAATTACTGTCTCGATTTTTATTGATTTACTATCTTTTTGCATTAACTTTGCAGCGAATTTAGAACATAATGAAATCATAATTGATAAAATTGATTCAAAATGACACAAAGGATACACTTCACAAAGATGCAAGGTGCTGGCAACGATTACATCTACGTTGACGCTTCCTTATATCATATAGAGGATCCAGCATCAGCAGCGATTGCATGGAGTGACCGCCACAACGGAATTGGTGCGGATGGTTTGGTGTTGATAGGACGAGCTGATACCAACGATGCCGATTTCTCTATGCGTATCTTCAATGCAGATGGGAGTGAGGCACGTATGTGTGGTAATGCTTCGAGGTGTATTGGCAAATATGTGTTTGAGAAGGGACTCACTACGAAGACGAAGATTCGCTTGCAGACTCTTTCGGGTGTGAAGACATTGATGCTGAAACCGTCTTCTTCGCTTGAACCTGCCGAGAGTGGTGGAATAGAATCGGTGACGGTTGATATGGGTAAGCCCGTGTTAGCGGATGAAATGCAATTCCACCCGATGGATAGTTTGATGAAAGGTACCTTTGTGTCGATAGGAAACCCACATTATGTTATCTTCACCGACGATGTGGACCAAGTGGAGGAACTGGGTCCGAAGTTGGAGTTTCATGAGGCATTCCCTCAGCGTTGCAACATAGAATTCGCTCATGTGGAAGCTGACGGACAGATTCGAATGAGGGTCTGGGAACGCGGCAGTGGTGTGACAATGGCATGTGGTACGGGTGCTTGTGCTACCGCTGTGGCAGTCGTATTGACAGGCAGAGGTGGACGTCGGTCGAATATCGTGATGGATGGCGGAACCTTGAGCATCGAATGGAACGAGCAGGACGGACACGTCTATATGACAGGACCTGCGGAATTCGTGTTTGAAGGAGAAGTAGAAAAGCCTCACCCCCAACCCCTCTCCAAAGGGCGAGGGGAGTAGAATGAAGTGTGAAAAATAAGGCCCCCTCCCATCCTCCCCAAGGGGAGGAGAATACCATCCGGATGGCTTTTCCCTCCCCCTCGGGGGAGCAGGTGGGGGCTTTGAAACGGCGCTTTGCGCCTTGAAACTTGAAACCGGCACAAAGTGCCTTGAAACTTGATACTTTATGTCATTAGTTAACGAACATTTTTTGAAATTGCCAGGGAACTACTTGTTTGCCGACATTGCGAAGCGAGTGAATGTGTTTCGCACGACGCGCCGACAGGCAAATCTCATCAGTCTCGGCATTGGCGATGTCACGCAGCCGCTCTGTCCTGCAGTGATAGAGGCATTGCATCGTGCCACTGACGAGATGGCGACCGTTCAGGGATTCCGTGGCTATGGTCCAGAACAGGGTTACGACTTTTTGCGCGAGGCAATTCTGAAGAATGACTTCCTCCCTCGAGGCGTCCATCTCGATATGGACGAGATTTTCATCAACGATGGTGCCAAGAGCGACACGGGCAACATTCAGGAACTGATTCGTTGGGACAACTCCGTGGGAGTGACCGACCCTATCTATCCCGTCTATCTTGACTCGAATGCCATGATTGGACGTGCGGGATGGAAGGACGATGATGGTCGATGGTCGAATGTGGTGTATCTGCCTTGCACGGCGGAAAACAATTTCGTACCAGCCTTGCCCGATAGGCGAGTGGATGTCATCTACCTTTGCTATCCTAACAATCCAACGGGTACGGTGCTCACCAAAGAGCAGCTTCGCAAGTGGGTGAACTATGCTTTGAAGAACGATACGCTCATCTTCTTCGATGCCGCTTACGAGGCATATATTCGGAATCCCGAAATACCTCATTCCATCTACGAAATCCGAGGCGCAAGGAAATGTGCCATCGAGTTCCATAGCTATTCCAAGACGGCTGGATTCACGGGTGTACGCTGTGGCTATACTGTGGTGCCTAAAGAACTTACCGCTGCCACCTTGCATGGGGATCGCATTCCTTTGAATCCTCTCTGGCTACGCCGTCAATCCACGAAATTCAATGGCACGAGCTATCTCAGTCAGCGTGCTGCCGAAGCCATCTACACGCCCGAAGGAAAGGAGCAAGTGGCAAACACGATTAACTACTATATGCAGAATGCTGCTCGCATGTTGCAAACCTTCCGCGAGTTAGGTTTCGAAGTGTATGGAGGCGAGAATGCTCCTTACGTATGGATGCGCACGCCAAACGGCACACCATCCTGGCAGTTCTTCGAAGCTATGCTCTATGGGGCACAGGTAGTTTGCACCCCTGGAGTCGGTTTCGGTCCAAGTGGCGAAGGCTACGTCCGTTTCACTGCTTTTGGCACCCACGAGCAAACCGAAGAAGCGCTGGAAAGGATTAGAAAATGGAATGGGAAGTGAAAAGCCTCACCCCCAACCCCTCTCCAAAAGGCGAGGGGAGTAAAATGAAGAGTGAAAAGTGAAAAATGAATCAGGGATTAAAAGGATTAAAAAGGATTCTTGAAACCTGAAACTTGAAACTTTAAACCAGCACGAAGTGCCTTATAAATCAGTAAATAGTAAATCCGTAAATAAGTAAATCGCTTTATGTTTTCAAATTTAAGATTTCAAGTTGTTGAGCAGGCATTCAGTAAGAAGCCGCTCGACGTGAAGGCTCCAGAAGGAAGACCTTGTGAGTACTTTGGAAAGAAAGTGTTCAACCGCGAAAAGATGTACAAGTACCTGCCAAAGGATGTGTATAATAAGATGGTTGACGTAATTGACAATGGTGCACGCCTCGACCGCGACGTAGCAGATGCTGTGGCAGCAGGTATGAAGCAGTGGGCTACAGAAAATGGCGTCACCCACTACACCCACTGGTTCCAGCCTCTCACTGAAGGGACTGCCGAGAAGCACGACTCCTTCATCGAGCACGATGGAAAAGGTGGTATGGTGGAGGAATTCTCTGGCAAGTTGCTCGTTCAGCAAGAACCTGATGCCAGTTCGTTCCCATCGGGAGGTATTCGTAGCACCTTCGAGGCACGTGGCTATTCTGCATGGGACCCAACGAGTCCTGTGTTCATCATCGACGACACGCTTTGTATTCCAACCGTCTTTATCAGTTATAGCGGTGAGGCACTCGACTACAAGGCTCCGCTCCTGCGTGCCCTCCATGCCGTGAATGTGGCTGCTACGGAGGTGTGCCATTATTTCGACCCTAACGTGAAGAAGGTGACTTCCAACCTGGGTTGGGAACAGGAATATTTCCTTGTGGATGAAGGTCTCTATTCGGCTCGTCCCGACCTGCTCCTCACGGGACGCACCCTCATGGGTCACGACTCAGCCAAGAACCAGCAGATGGACGACCACTATTTCGGTACGATTCCCGACCGAGTGCAGGCATTTATGAAGGACCTTGAGATTCAGGCTTTGGAGCTCGGCATCCCTTGCAAGACCCGTCACAACGAGGTGGCTCCAAACCAGTTTGAGTTGGCGCCTATTTTCGAGGACACCAACCTCGCTGTGGACCACAATATGCTCCTCATGAGTCTGATGAAGAAAGTGGCTCGAAAGCATGGTTTCCGTGTGCTGCTCCACGAAAAGCCTTTTGCCGGCATCAATGGTTCGGGCAAGCATAATAACTGGAGCCTTTCCACCGACACAGGGGTGCTCCTCCATGCTCCTGGCAAGACGGTTGAGGACAATCTCCGCTTCGTGGTCTTCATCGTGGAGACTCTCATGGGTGTATGGCGTCACAACGGACTGCTGAAGGCATCCATCATGTCTGCCACCAATGCTCACCGACTCGGTGCCAACGAGGCTCCGACTGCCATCATATCCAGTTTCCTCGGTAAGCAGGTGACAGAATTGCTCGACCACATTGAGAAGGCTGACAAGAACCAGCTCACCATGCTTGGTAAGCAGGGTTTGAAGATGGATATCCCTGAGATTCCAGAGTTG